>JAILKE010000033.1 GCA_024694125.1 Bacteroidales bacterium | reverse complement strand
AGAATTAATGAGAATTGGAGAACACTGCATTGAATATGAATAAAAAAATCTCAAGAATTAGAGAATTAGAAGAATTAGCTTCGCATCGAAGAATTGATGAGAATTGGAGAACATCGCCTTGAATATATATTTCTCAAGAATTAGAGAATTAGAAGAATTAGCCTCGCATTGAAGAATTGATGAGAATTGGAGAACACTGCATTGAATATGAATAAAAAAATCTCAAGAATTAGAGAATTAGAAGAATTAGCTTCGCATCGAAGAATTGATGAGAATTGGAGAACACCAATAAATAAGAATGGCATTCAGACAGAAACACTACTGGCACGACATCGAAACGGGACACAATGAGGACACCATAGGAAACCAATTAGATGGGAAACACCATAAGTAGCCAATTAGGATGGGGAATGCAAGGAACCCAATTTGATGGAAACACCATAAGTAGCCAGTTAGGATGGGAACGCCCCGAAGGGGCAACACCTCATAGCCCAGGGCAACGCCCTGGGTAACAAGGCGCAAAGCGGGGGGCACCCTGTAAGGGCCGCACCAAAAACCATTATCATTTTCCGCCTCGAATGGAATATTTACCACCTCCATAGAGAGGTACGGGGAGGACTCTCCCATTACGACAAAGGTACGGTCAGCCCATACGGAAGTGAAGTCCAAAATAGGGGCAGCGTAAGTGAAGAGTAAGTGAAATGTCTTACGCTGCACTTACGCAGAACTTATGCTGAGACTCCGCTCACACTTGGTTGTCCGAAAGAACAAAACAACGAAAAGGACTTCGTACGAAAACGAAAACCAAAACGAAAACGAAAAAAGCACAGCCTACCCTCTCCTTGAGTGTAGGCTGTGCTGATATATTGATGCCAGAGGAGTCACCACATGGGGAGGAACTCGACTGACGGAGCGAACGCTTTATTTGGATGCACGACTGGCGGAGCGAGCGTTTTACTTGGTAGGCTCGACTGGCAGGATGCGACCGGACTTGTCGAACGTAAGTGGGTCGATGCAGACCTGACGGTGAATGCCGGGTCCATTGCGACGGCCACGGAAGAAAGGATTGATGCGGTGATAGACAATGTACCAGAGGTCCTTCTTCGGGTCCTTGAGGATAGAGTTGTGGGCAGTACCGTAGATCTCCTTCTCAGGGCGCTGCTGCAGGATGACCGGTTCGTCGGCTACCTGGATAGGACCGAGCGGAGACTTGGAGGTACCATATGCGACATGGTAGTTGTCAGCACCGGTATCATCGACGGACCAGAGGAAGTAGTAAGTGCCCTTGCGGTAGAAGACATAGGCACCCTCACGATAGGCATAGTCCTGGAGCGTTCCACCACGGGGAGTAAGGTTCACCTTGGTCTCCTGCTTGATGCTGATCATGTCGTCATTGAGTTCGGCACCCGCCATGAAGCCGTTGCCCCAGTAGAGGTAGAACTTGCCCGACTTAGGGTCCTGGAAGACATCCACGTCGATGGCCTGTCCGCCCTTGGCATCGGCAGGACGGTCGGCATCGGTAATGATGGGATGACCACAATCGACAAAAGGGCCTGTAGGCGAATCGCTCACGGCGCAGCCTATCTCCTTGCGCTTGGTCTCGGGGTTATGAGCCGAGAAATAGAAGTAATACTTGTACTGCTTGCCCTGCTTGCGCTCGATGATGGCAGGCGCCCAGGCATTGCCCACAGCCCACTTGACCTGATCGGTAGCTACGTCGAGCATTTTGCCCTCGTCGGTCCAGGTCTTGAGGTCGGACGATGAGAAGACCGAGAAGTCGTGACCGCCCCAACCGGGAGTACCGTCGGTGGTCGAGTAGATATAATACTTCTTGGTCAGATTGCTGTAGAGTACCTCGGGATCAGCGTGGAAGTCGGGCAAGATAGGATTGGCAGTAGCTCCCCACTTGGCCAAGAGACGGTCCTTCTCCTCCTGCGTGATGGGCATGATGGTACCGTGACGTGGAGTGAAGGCGCCCGAAGTCTTGGTATCGGCTACCCACTGGAATGTCTTGAGGTCGGCCGACTTGCAGAACTGGTAGTGACCGGCACCGTAGCAGTCGTACATCACGACCCACGACTGACCGTCCAGGCTCTTGCACACGCCCACGCCCTCGACAGCCTTCTTGCTCACCTCGACATGACCCTCCAGCTTGGTCCACTGGCTACCCAGGGGCTGGCCTGGCTCGGCCGTGAGCGACTTGGCTGTAGCCTGCAGGATACCGCCGTGCGCCTCACTCTTGTAGAAGAGGTGGTACAACTGATCGGCGTCATTATAGACAATGTCCCCGTCGATGGTGGCCGAACCATTGTCGAACATATATACAGGCTCGGTCTCCAGGTCAGTGAAGTCGGCATTGGCATAGCAGTAGAAGATCTTGTCGAACCGGCACTTGCCGTCGTCCGTGAGCATGGAGAAGAAGACCATGTACCGGCCCGTCTTGTGGTCGTATATAGTCTCGGGTGCCCATACGCGGGTCACGTTCATCCACTCGGGGAAACGGGTCGGGATATTGACTACGGAGTGGGTCCAATGGATGAGGTCGGTACTCTTCATCATGACCAATCCGCGGTTGGACGACCATCCGAGGGAGCTCTTCATGTCGGTAGCGACCATATAGAAGGTCTTGCCGTCCTCGCCGCGCAGGATGTGCGGGTCACGGACGCACTGAGTGAAGGCTATACTGTCGCTCTTGATGACAGGCAGTCCCTGGTTGAGCAACGTATAGTTATAACCATCTTCGGACAGGGCATAGCATATCTGCTCCTGCTGCGGGCTGTTGCCCGTAAAGTAGGTAAAGAGAAATGCGACAAACTCGCTGGCTAAAAAACTAAATGACATCAGAAAAAATTAAAAATTAAAAATTGAAAATTGAAAGTTGAAAATTGAAAGTTGATAAACCGGGCCTTTCCTTTGGGTTTTCACGGTGCCCATTAGACCCATTTAACCCATTGGGCCCATTCTCCAAGCCCATCGCCCCCACTACCTCACGAACACCACGCGGCCCTGGCGTACCATCAGTCCGCGCGACGGAGCGGGGCGACCCAGCAGGTCGCAGGCAGGGGCATCCTCAGCATCGTCGGCAGAGAGTTGCTCCACACCGGAGGCAGCACCTACGATGGGAACCGTGAGGCCGTCCCAGCTGTCATAGACAGGGAGGTTCTTCTGCTTGTATATCATTGCCGAGTAGGAATCGACATGCGTACCGCTCGCTGTGATGATCTGATACTGACCATCGACGAAACGGAAACTGCCCACAGGATAATTGAGTGTGATGGAGGCGACAAGCACACCACGGAAGCCATTGACATTGGTCTTGGCCGATGTCGTGGTCGAAACATCCTCGTAGAACGACAGCACCGTATCCACCACTGCGCTGTGGAAAAGGTAAGGATAGCCAGGCTGAGGCGACTCGGCGGGCGTGAGGCAGATAGCCGTTCCGTCGGCCAATATACCCAATGGCGTGTAGAAGGTCACACCCTCGGGAACGGTGAAGGGCGACGGCATGCAGAGCGTACCCCAACCAGAGGAATCGACCTCGACCCTCAGCACCGGAATGCGGCGCAGCACGAAGTCGGTGGCGCACCACCAGCCCTCGCGGTTGTCGGGCGTAGCCGTCGGGTTAGCGTAGGGGATGAACCTACCATTGTCCGCCGAAGTCTTGGAACCCGTGAAGCCCACCGTCAGCACACTGTCCTGCTGCACATAGAGGTAGGACGAGGTGAGCGTCTGCCACTTGTCGGCATCGGCGAAGACTGGCAGATCCAGCACACCGAGAGCGAGCGTGTCCGTGCTGAGCGTGTCGCCCGTCACGGCATTGTATATCCAGCCATGCTGGTCGGTCTCGCACAGGTGTTGCGTGGTGGCCTTGCACTCCAGGGCATACAGACCATGCGCCAGTTTGGAGGTGGTCTGCTGTATGCTCAATGTAGGGCGGTCATCGCCACTCACGGCATTGCTCCACCAGGCATTCCAGCAGGTCAGTCCCGCCTGGGTAGCCAGACGTTGGTCACCACCGGTATAGGTGCCCGACTTGACGGTCCAACCGGACTGCGAGGCGAAATCGGGATTAGAGAGGCGGTCCGACACCTCGACATAGTGGTCGGCATCGGCGGTGAAGGGCAGCGCACGCTCCAAGTCGGTAGTGAGCGCCTGGCGCGTAGCCTCAGTGCGGGCAGCCAGCATCGACTGATAGCACTGCTGCAACGAGTCCTCGAGCAGATTGGCATCGGTCGTGACGGACATATACTGCTCCAACTGCGCCATCAGTTGCGGAGCCTGTGCCCGATAGTAATCGACAAAAGCCTGCACACGCAGCAACTCCCACGCCAGGGCATCGGCCCGAGCCGAGTCCGCCGTGCTGAACAGGCGGCATGCACGGACATTGTCTATCTGCGCCGTACCGGCAGCCGAACGCACCTGGGCGAAGAGGCAGGTGTCATTGCCCACCGTGAAGCTGGTACCCTGTTCCGTCCAGGTCGTCACGTCGGAGATGGAGACCTTGACCAACGTACCCACTGCATCGGTTCGGGTCGAGGTGCCGATACGCTGGTAGGAATTGCAGTACATACCCGCCATCGAAGCGTAGTACGAACCTCCGGCGCTGAGTTTCACCATCTGATTGACCGACTGGGCATGCTTCAGAGCGCTGTTGTCGCCATAGCACTGCAAGTAGGGCGAGTCATCGACGCCGCCACGCGGCACGACCTGGAAGTAGGGGTAGGTCAATGCTCCGCCCACGCCATTGGTCCAACCTACGGTATCGATCACGAAGTCACCGTTGATGAACATATTTCCGCCCAGGTAGCGGGTCTGAGCCTCGCCATCGACCATCACGGTGACACCGTCACCATACTGCAGGTTCTCGATGACCGCATAGGCCTCGTTGGTGAGTCGCTCCTTGCCATTCACATCCACCACGCGGATGCGGTAGCGGTTGCCGTCCATGCCGCTGACGGTGGCGGCGTAGTCCGCCTCGGTCTCCTGCAGGGCGATGGTATCGACATTGGTCCATGAGTACGAACCGAGCTTGCGTTCCTGTACCACCATCAGTTGGTTGTACTCGCCGTTGACCTCGTGCCACGACAGGGTGACCTGCTGGGTCTGGTTGTCGTAACTGGCTGTCAGGTTCGATGGATCGTACATACGCGGGTTGGTCGGGATGAACTCGTAGGCGGCATTGTAGCCCAGGCCCGTGTTCATGCTGGCATAGTACTGACCCAGTTCAGTCAGGGCGCCGTTCTCGTAGATGTGGCCCTTGCTCTCGCTGTTCCAGTAGGCATAGCGCTCCACGCAGCCCATCGAGTTGAGATTGCTCAATATACTCTTGGTCGTGGAGAGGATCGTAGCATCGGACACACCGTCGGCGAAAGCGCCGTTCTGGTTCCACGATGCACCCCATATCCACTCCGATACCCAGATGGGGCGTTTGTAGTTGGGCCACCAGTAGTTCTGCAGGTGGCTGAAGTTGCCTTCGGGCCAATAGCAGTGAGCATCGACGATGTCACAGCGCCAACCGCGTGCATCGATCGAATCGAGGAAGACCTTGATGACCTTGCCCGTACCGTTCCAGTAGTCACTGCCGTCCCACGATGACGGGGTGCATAGACGCATGCCCGTACGCATCAGGTTCTCCCAGTTGCCCAGGATGGTCTCGACGCTCTGTGGCGTATCGTCCGCCGTATTGGCAGGCTCGTTGTTGGCCTTCATGTGGCATGAGCCGGTCACCGAACCACAGGTAGCCGAACTGGGCCAGTCCTCGTATATATGGTTAGGCACCCACTCGCAGTCGGGCAAGTTAGAGGCATTGCCCTGCGCCCAGTCGTAGCACCACGAGGTGTGGAGCGCCTGGTTGGCCTCGTACGAGCCGTTGCTGGCCAGTCCCTTCTTGGAGGCATTGTACCAACGGAAGACGCGGTACGAGGTGATGGTCTGGTCCAGTACCGTAGGCAGGGTCGATACCTCGAGGTCAGCCTTGTCGGCGATGAAGCATCGGCTGTAACCACGACCGCTGGCACGGGTGGAGAAGGTGACCATATATCCGCGCTTCAGCTTGAACGAGCGGATCTGGTTGTTGAGTTTCGCCTCGGTGAGCGTATTCATGTAGCCGCCTGTATTCTCCAGGCCGAAGTCGCTGCACGATGTACCGCCGAAGTTCTGGCCGCTATAGACCGTCAGTGGCTGGTCGGCTGGCGTGTAGGGCAACACGATGGCGCCCTGGGCATACATACGCACCTCGCAGTTACTGCCATTCACGGCCTGCGCACCGTTGACATAGACACGACCCGACAGCCATGTGCTGATCACTTCGCTGGCGCGGACGTTCTGTATGATGACCACGGCATGTTCGGTATTGGCAATATTGACCGAACCGCTACCCGAGAATGGCGAGGTCGATGAGATAACATAATCGACATCGTCGCTGACCGTCACAGCCGTAGTCACCTGCGAGACGGTCGTTGTGGTATTTGCTGCTGTCAACGTATGCATAACCGCCAACAGCATGGTAATGAGAATAGAACCTTTCATATTTACAATTTAACGATTTACTATTTTACTATTTATTTAAACATTTAGTTATTGTTCAATTTAATCCCAAACTGGCTAATAACTATTAACTATTAACTAATAACTAATAACTAATTACTACACTGGTGAATTAGAATAAGGTTTTGAAAGCTTCGGAGAAGTAAAAAAAAGGAAGAAGTCAAGGGGATGACGGTAGTCGGATGCCGTTTCGGTCCATCACTATCCTACCCGTATAGTGGGGAACCGGAACATGCTCCCCTTGACTTCTGGGCAGTTTCGCAAGTCGTGCGACTTGCGAAACGTGAGATATTATCGGACGATGATCTTCTTGCCCTTCTGGACATAGATGCCCGATGGTTGAGCAGACTGACCCACCTTCTGGCCACGCAGGTTGAACAGAGTCTCCTGCTCGGCATCAGCAGCCAGGGCATCGATGCCCGAGGTGACACCCGTCACAACCAGCACACCTTCGGAGAGCAGTCGGCTGTCATCGACCGTGATGATCATACCATCGACCTCATCGATCTGGATGGTAGGAGTACCGGTCACCTTGGTGACATTGGTCCACAGACGCAGTTCGTCGCCCACAGCAGGCACATACTTGTAGAATGACAGGTGCAGTTTGCCGTTCAGCGCCAATGTACCGACACCCTTGACCGCGCAGCCGCTCATCATGGTGGTACTGGTCGATGCCTTGCCCAGGGTCAGGTGCAACTCGCCCGTATTGGCGATGGTCACGTTCTGACCATTGAAGAGTACCGAACCGTAGGCGATGTTGGACATATTGGGATAGAGTCTGCCGCGGATGGTCACCGTACTGTTGGTCAGAGCCTGTGTGGGCGAGTACGATGTTGCTTGGAGCGTAGCACCTGCCGAAACCTCCAGGGCACCCGTACCGAGACAGGTCTTGGAGCCGGTCTTGAGCGTACCGCCGCTGACGGTTACCTTGCCCGTAGTGGTCCATACACCAGTCGCAGACATGGTGCCGGTACCCTGCTTGACAAAGGCATCTGCGCCGATGACACGGCCGGAGAATGAGAAGTCCCCATCGTTGCCTACCTGCCAGGTGTTGGTGCCCGATGCGCCATTGTTCGAGAATGTGCAGTAGCCACCCAGGTCACCGCTACCGGTCAACTGACCCATGGCGAGGGTCTTGCCCTCGTTCTGCACGATGATGCCTGCTGGGATATTGAGCGTATAGCCCGTGCCGCCATTGCCCGTGCTGAGCGTGAAGCGTGCATCGGCAGTATAGACAGCACCGGCGACCAGCGTTCCCTGGAAGGCCGAGAGGTTGAACTTGAGCGGTGTGCGCGTTGCATACCAGTTGCTGCCCTTCTCGGTGGCACAATAGACAGTCACACTACCCGTACCAGTCAGTTTGTTGGTATAGGTACTGCGGTTGCATGTAGTCCACGATGCCTGCTTACCCTCGGCGATATAGATCTCGTTCGAATAGGTAACGCGAGCAGCATCATAGAGCGAACCGCCCTGCATCTCGATGACCTGAGCCACATTGGCAGCATTGCTGCGCAGTGTACCCTGCTGTACCACCAGGCGCTGCAGCGTACCGGTTACATTGCCTATCAGTGTACCGCCGCCCGTCTTGGTGAGCAGCGTACCCTGCATGGCGGACTGCATCGTGAAGTCGGCGCTGTTGTTGATCACGCCGCCTGCAGCACCTACCATCTTGATGGGCGAACCGCATGTGACTGCCGATGTAGTCTTCAGTTGTGCACCGTTCTGCATGGTGAAACGTGATGCCACGGTAGTCTTGCCACCCAGCGAACCCGTTGCCTGTATGTCATTGGCCAATGACTGAATGACCACGGTACCGCCACGCAGGTAGTTGCCGTCGGTGTAGGAGTTGTCGTTGGTGATGGTCAATGTACCGGCGCCCTCCTTGACCAGTGCACCCGCTACGATGTGGCCGTCGCCCTGCAGCGTGTAGTCCTTGGTCTCGTTAACGAAACGGAGAGTATCGACCTTCAGGTCACCCGTCACCTGTACGGTGAATCGGTCTGCGACATCGGTGAACTCGACCTGGTCGCCATTGACGAAGACGTCACCCTCGCCAGTCTCGGTGAGTTTGAAGTTGGCTGTAGTGGCATAGTCCCAGAGGGCACTCTCCCTGCCGGTCCAGGTGATGACACTCGCACCGCGGGTACTGCCCAGGGTCAGGATGATGCGGCCATCCTCATAGCGCAGGCTCGTCTTGAAGTCCTCTACGCCCTCTACCTTGATGTTCGAGAGTGAACCGTACAGGGCATCGCACTCGGCTATCACATAGTCACCTGCCTGCAGGTCGGTGCCTACCACCTCGAGGACAGGCATCAGGTACTCGGGACCAGCCAGGGTCCATGCCGAACCGGTCTTGCGCACAGTGCGGAGCGAGCGCAGCTTGAGGCTGTCGCACTTACCCTCCTGCAGATTGATGACCAGACGGCTGCCGAAGTCGAGGTAGAGCGAATCGACCGTCATAGTACCTACCAGCGACAATCCGCCAGGGCTGACCTGACTGCCGTACTGGGCAGTGATCGTCTTGAACTTACCGCCATTGGACTGGAGCGACGTGTGGCGGTTCAACCACAGGTCGGACTGAGTCATACTGCCGTCGAAGATGAGGGTACCGCCCCACACACGGGTCTCGCCCGTATGGGTGAACTCGGTGTTGGGCAACTGCAGCGCGCCGTCACCCTGCTTGATCAGACGTGCTTCGCCAGCCAGGCTGCCTGCGCTAACGGTGCAGGTGTAGTAGGTATAGTTGATCGCCGTCTTCTGGGTCGAGCACTCCGATGGAGCAGAGCCCTGCACCCACGATGGCACATTGATGGTCAGGATATAGGGCTTGGCACCCTCAGCCAGAGCGAGCTGTGTGTCGGCGTTGTCCGACAGCAGCACGTGCTTGCCGTCATATTCAGTGCCGACGGTAGCGCCCGATGCCACTACCTCGCGGCCCGTGGTGGTGAGCGGTGGTGGCGCCATGGTGATGCCCTCCATCTCGCCCAGGAAGTAGCTGACGTGAGGTGGCTGGTTGTAGCCGTTCATCTGCCATACCATCGCATTGCGGTACTGGTGGTCGGACCACAGCGTAGGCACGCGCCAGTTGGTTGCTGTCGGGGTCGAGTAGATACGGATATTGTTGTTGGCATCGCGCATGATGATCTCCTCACGCCAGTCGCCCAGGATGTCGCCCTGAAAGCAGGGGGTACTCTTGGTGTCGTTGTTGGTCAACGAACCCTCGCAGGTGTATATTGGTGACCAACTGCCGTACTTGGCTACGCAGCCGGCGGTGTTCTTGCCACTCTGGCTGTTGAAGGTCTCGGAGCATAGGTCACCGTCCCAGTAGATGCGGAAATTGGTGTTGATACCGGTGGCCGACATACCATCGACCGCCTCGTAGGTGACCGAGCTGATGGCGCCCTCGCGTGCCGAACAACCGATGCTGCCGGGGAAGTCGTTGCAGAAGTTGTCCATCATGGCACGGCCGTCGTCACTGCCTGCTATGTAGCGGTGATAGATCTTGGCGGTAGTGGCATCGCGGTACACATTGCCCGGATTATCCTCCTGACAGGTGTAGATCTCCAGACCCTTGGTGTAGGGGTTGAAGTCGCCGCAGTGCTGGGCATCGCCGTGACCCAGGCCCGTCGTAGAGAGACCCTTGCCATTGTCGTCGATGACCATGGAACCGAAGACGATCTCATCGCGTCCGTCCTCATCCACATCGGCTATGCCGTAGTTGTGGTAGCCCTGACCCTTCCATGGACCATTGGTATTGTTGTACCAGCGCCAACGTTCGGTCAGCTTGTGCGTAGTGGGATCGACGTCGAACGCCTTCATCTTGTGGCGGGTATAGATACCGCGTGCCAGGAAGATGCTGGGCTTGTGACCATCCAGGTAGGGCGCACCGAAGAAGAACTTCGAACAGCGGTGACCCGAGCCATCGCCCCATGCCGAGTTGATGTCACTCTCGCCCGATTCCAGTCGGGCCAATGGATAGTCGATGATGTCATATATCTGTCCCGTGGTACCGTCGCAATAGACCAGGAACTCCTTGCCTACAGGCAGGAACCAGTTGACACCACCGCCCGTTGCAGCGCGGTAGTTGGTCCATGCGGTACCGTTCTTGCCATCCTGGCCGATGACGTAGGTCGAGCCGTCGGACATGTGTATGGTCGAACCCTCCTTGAGCAGCATGACCACCTCGGCCTTGCCGTCACAGTCCCAGTCATATCCTGCCAGGTTCTGTTCGTTGTTCTGGAAGTCGCCCATGTTCGGGCCGCAGTTGACCCACCACAGACGCTCGCCATTCAGTTTGAGCATCTCGAAGATGGTATATTCCTCGGTCGAGACACCGTCCACGACAGGACCCAGGCGCGGATAGCTCTGCGATATCTCGCTGGCATTGTCGAACTTCATCAGTATCTCGAGTTGGCCATCACCGTCCAGGTCGGCACAGCAGGCATCGTTCGGAGTGAGCGTACTCTTGATGTCCTTGTGTTCCGGAGTGATGAGCAGATAGGAGTTGCTCCATGGTTGGACGGCTGCACATTGAGCCTGTTCCACGCCACGCACCACGGCGCTCACCGTGTACTGGCTGGTGGCCGTTCCGCTGGCATCGTAGTAGTTGGAGGACTTCAGTCCCTCGGCTATCAGCGAGCCGTCACGATACAGGTTGTAGGTTACGTCATAATACTCCTCCCCCAGTAGTCGCCACGATACCTGGTAGCCGTTGCCCGATGGTACGGCGATGAGGCCACGGTCCAGCTGGTCAGTGACGCGCTGGGCGTAGGTCGATGGAGACTGCATGCCTCCCAGCAGTGCGAGGCTCAACAGGAGCTTCGTCCACTGGGCACGGCTTGCCTTGGGATGGTTGTTAAGCAAAGAATTCATTTTGATTTAGGATAGTTGTGTTATATATTTGGTAGTTGATGTCGGGGAGGAACTAGAGAATCTAGAGAATCTAGAAAATCTAGAGAATCTAGAAAACCTAGAAAATCTAGAAATTCTAGTTCATTTCTTGAACATGACCTGGCCGCGGTTCACCACCAGTCCGCGAGCCGAGACTGGGGCAGTGCGACCCTGCATATCGACCGTCTGGGCATCCGATGGAGTCACCTTTTCAGGGGAGATTACCTCGATGGCAGATACGGCAGGCTTCAGTTGGCGCACCTGGCTTTCCGTCAGGATGATCCACTGCTGCAGAGTGGCGTCGGGCGAGGCATCGAACGTTCCCACGGTGCAGTAACCCGTGGCAGAGGTCGTATTAGCCGTGAACGCCTTGTTCTCCGAGTTGTACCAGGTCATCCAGTAGCCGTGCGTGGTGATGCTGGCACCGTTGTTGGTGAGCGTCACGTCCGTGTGGTCAGGTATCAGCTGGAACTGCTCGTTGGTCGTAGGCGACGACAGATTCTTGAACTGCATGCTCGATGACAGGGCGTGCGACAGGTAGGTACCCGTAGCGACATGGCGCAGGGCATACAGACAGCTCGATGGGTCGAACTCCAGTTTCCATGCAGCCTCGGCAGGAATCTCCTCCTGGTCATTGAGGCACATCGAGATGGCGGCACGCTTGATGGTGTATGACTCCTTCATCGAGAGCAGGCCGGCGTCGAGGCCACGTTCCGGGTCCTTGCACATCAGGTAATAGACCGAGTCCTCGTCGTAGTTGTAGGTATAGCTGGGCACACCGTTCGGATGACTGGACGTTGGGCAGAGACCATCGACAAAGTAAGAGTGCAGCAGCACGCAGCCACCTATGTACTGCAGCGGCAGGTGCGTATCCTTGTCCGCGCCGTTGACAAACCAGTCGTAGGTAGCATTGGCGCCCCAGGCATGCGTATCGTCCGCCTTCATAAAGTAATTGGAGTTACCCAGTTGATTCTCGAGGAACTGATACATAGTCGTAGTCTCACGGCCACGCCAATACTTCTCGTCCGTACGGTAATTACTGTCCCACCAACGTGACGAGGTACCCACACCCACGCCATGTCCCGTCTCGTGGATGACGGTACCAATAGCCTGGTTGCCCTCGTTAGGGCCGATGCGCATCCAGCCACCGTAGCTGCAGTCCGCCGTAGCCGTGCTGGCACCGTAGTGGCCCGACAGCGTGAATCCGCGTATGCCGGTCCATTCGTTGAAGTACTCAATAGTCTGGTTGATGGCAGTGATGCAACGTTGGTTGGCAGCCTCCGTCGGAGCGCCATTGTCCCATGTACCGACGCAGTTACCCTTGGGGTGAGTGACAATCTTGACCTCGTCGCCATACGCCACCGTATAGGTATTGTTCATCACGTATGGGCGCAGGTAATAGACCGTAGCCGGTTTCAGTCCCGTGATGTGGTAGATGTTGCCGTTCAGGTAGAAGTACTCCGTCGTGCGGTCATTCAGCACCGTCGGATTGTGCTCCTTGCTCCAGCACACACCGCGCTCCAGGATGTTGCTGCCCGACATGTTGGCACGCATCAACGCCTCGGTAGCGCCCGTGGGCACGACGGTCACTGTGCGGGTCACCTCGGGAGCCGTACCGCTGCCAGGAGTAGCCTGGGCCAATGCGATGGCGAAGCGAGCCTTGTCCAGCAGCACATCCATCTGAGCCAGTGCCGACTGCAGTACCGACTGTTCTTGCTCGATGGTCAGCACGCGGGCGCTGTCCGTGACATGCGCCAGGCTGTCGCACACCCACTGTTCCATGGTCTGCTTGCACAGCGAGTCGGCTATCACCACCTGCGCTGCCAACGAGTCCACCAGGACCTGATTGGCAATGTCAGCCACGCGGTACAGTCGGAAGTTATCTACAGCCAACCAGTTACCGCTGGCGTTGTTGGCGCTGAAGCCTATCTGCACGGTACCGGACAGATTCGTGAACGAGACCGAGTAGTCGCCCGGCGTATAGACCGGCGTCTGCTCCTCGCCCGCATAGATGTAGGTACCTGTACACTTGGCCGAGGTCGATGCCTGGTTGTAGTTCTGGGCAGCCACGGTGAGCGTATATTCGCCGGCAGGCAGACCCGTAATGGTCTGTGAGGCCGATGCGGTACCTACCCAATTGCCCGACGACACCCACTTTTCAGCATAGAGTGTACCGTCCTTGTAGGCGAACGAGGTATTGGACTGCAGTTGCAGTGCCACGGTGGTCCAATTGGTGAATCCCGATTCGAACGATGGATTCTTGATATAGGTCGATGTGACATCGGTCTGTGCTCCGAGTTGCGTCAATGCACAGGCAGCGATGGCCAAAGTAAAGAGTCTGTTGTTCATTGTATATGCAAATTCAAAATTGAAAATTGAAAAAACAATCCAATTGAAAGTTGAAAATTGAAAGTTGAAAATTGAAAAAACAATCCAATTGAAAGTTGAAAATTGAAAGTTGAAAATTGAAAAAACAATCCAATTGAAAGTTCAAAGTTCAAAATTCAAATTAGGAGATTGTATATTCAAATAGTAAATAGTAAATTGTCAAATAGTAAATAAATTTATTTTATGATTTTCTTGTCGCGGCCGATTGTCCATCCTCTGTTCTTGCCCGATGCAGGCAGGCGGCGGCCCCACAGGTCATAGGCCGGAGTGGGGGCTGACATTTCGGCAGCCTCGATGACAGGCAGAGCAACCGGTTCGTCGCCCTTGTACAGTTGGGAGAGTTGGTCTATGGAGAGGGCGCAGTTGTACATACGCACGTCGTCGATGTACCCCCTGAGCGGAGGGTCGGCAGCGAACTGGCTCCAACCCAGATAGTTATGTTTGGGCAATATGTCGGTGGGGCGTATGGTAATGTCGTGCGATGATACGTAATTGCCATCGACATAGAGAGTCACCGAATCGGCAGACATCGTTACAGCGACAAAATGTGTGCCACCAGCCTTGAGGCGTTCCATGCTCAGCACCTGTTCCTCGCCCCTGTTCTTGCATACCAGACGCATCTCGCTGCCATTGCTCGGAGTGAGGAAGATGTACTGGTCCGTGCCGTTGCCCAGGTCGAAGAACCGTTGCCAGCTGTCGGTATAGGAGTAGCATACCCACATGCTCAGCGTCATCTCGTCGTAGTAACCTACTGCCGGTGGCAGAGCCAGGTAGCGCGAGGTCGTACCGTTCAGCTGCAGCGACTGCTCACCCACCATGGCGTGCAGCGCATTGTAGCTCAACGCATCTGCCGATATGGGATCCAGCATGTTCTCCGTCTGGTCCAGCGTGTCGCCCTCCATGGTGTAGTGCAGTATCAGGGCAGGTTCATCGCTCAGTCGTGCCTGCACGGGGTCCGAGTCCGCCGACTGATTGCGGCTTGCATCGACGGCACGCACAGCGTACTGGTGTGTCACCCCAGGGCGCACGTCATTGTCAATATATTCGGTCGATGTGAGCATACGGGCTATCACATCGCCGTCGCGCAGCACCACGTATCCCTTCAGGTCCGACTCCGTTCCGGCTGTCCACGTGAGGCGCACAGAAGCGCTGCGCACCTCGGCACTCAGGTCGGCAGGTGCTGCTGGGGCGACAGTCTCCAGTTTCGGTTTATCATTACTGGGCATGAAGCGCCACTTCTGGTTGTCGGCACCGGTGTATGCACCCTGCACCACGTAGGCATTGACCTGCGTCGAGGCATCCTTCACCTCCAGGTACAGGCCACTGTGACGGGAGCGTATATACCAGTAGTCATCACCGGCATACTCGGCGAACCACTGTTCGTTGGTGCCGCCGCTGCCGGGATACAGAATCATGGATCCACCCGCAGATGTGCTCCAGTTGAGCACATCGATCAGGTACGATGTCTCCTTGGCCCAACGCAGCTTGAAGTAACCCAGGTCACCGGTACTGCCCGATGGCAGCGCCTCCACCGTCCATACATACCCGCGGTCCATGACGATGCCGTACTTGCGCTGTGCCAGTGTCGTGCCGGAAGTCGTGGAGTTGTTGTACGATCCCAGGCACATCTTGGAGTGCGCATTCATGATGACGTACGACGAGTCGGGCTGGATCGGGTCGAGCGGCACATCGGCGCCATACTGCACCGTCACCATCCGTTCGGCATTGGTCTGACCCTGCTGGTAGCCCGTACCGCCGGGCATCGAGAGCTGATAACTGTAGTAGGGACCATAGCCGTCGTAGTAGGCAGGTCGGTCGGTGCAGAGCAGAGAGAACGACGATGGGGTAGCCTGTCGTTCGGAGGTGCCGATGAAGGCATCTACCCTACCCGACTCACGCTTATAGACAGCCGCTGCTGCCCAGGCGCTGCGGTCCTCGCCATAGCCTATCTCGCCGCCCGAGACAGAGGCGCGGCAGTACTCGCCGCGCGCTGCGCCGTCCCATCCCCACCATACGCCGCTCTGCATACCGTAGTGAGCGCCTATCAGCGCCTCGCCCACATTGTGCAGTTCGTCCGCTGTGGCATGGTGACCGTTGGCACGCACCTGCTGCCAGAAGGCGGCATAGGAGTCGAACGAGCCAGCCAGCTGGTGCGTGTTACCCTCCGTGGCATACGGCAGTACAGCCTGGTACCACGACAGTGCCTGGTCACAGTTCAGCGTATTGCCAGCCGATATCCTTATGCCCTGCAGGTCGGCATCTTCGCTCAGCAGTTGGGCTATCGCCTTGAAGTGAGCCTTGGTACCCTCCTTCCAGTCGGTGTAGTCTGGCTCATTGAACGGCGATATGGTCACGACGTTGTACCCCTGCTTGCGGCAATACAGGACCGATGCCTTGATCACCCGGTACCATGCCTGGGCGTTGCCGTAGTAGTTGGCATAACTCTGGGCACAGTTTGGATAGGCATCCGCATTGCACAGCACCTCGTGGTCACAGTTCAGGATGATATCCTTGACCCCGCTCAGGGCGATGTTGTCCAGGCGCGACTGCAGGGTAGCCTGCTGCGCCGATGACAGTTGCAGGTCCTCGCCCACCAGGTCACTCGGCTGGAACGATACGCGGCCCACCTGCAGGCAGTCCTGTCCGATGTAGTTGGTACCGCGCTGGACGTTGTCAGCACTGTTCCATGCCACATCCATGCCCCACGCTATCGGTGCCTGGGGGACGGAGCAGCCGCTCAGGGCACTGTCCACTCCGAATGGCACAGGCACAGCCTCGACCGTACAGCCCGACGTCATCGGTCCTGTATGCGGCACCGAGCGCCCATCCTGAGCGAAAAGACCCCCTCTATCCCCGCCGTTTCCGACGAGCACAGAAAGGGTCAATATAAGGGATAATGATCTGTTCATAACCATAGTATATGCAATCGGACTGTTTCGTCACGAACCGTGCACGCACCGCTTTCCTTGCGGTTCAATTGGGCACATACTGACCGAGTCCATTCAACAGGGGGCTCAATAGCCGATCTGGCCCTTCCACTTCAGGAACCAGTTGGACTGGTTGGTCAGATCGACCGTGATGTCCGAGCTGGAGTCCTTGCCATTACGAGCATAGACCTTGTTGGCCAGGTAGGTCGGGTCGTTACGGTGCATCGACACACGCATCAGGTCATAGAAACGGGTACCCTCAAAGCAGAGTTCGAGCGCCATCTCATCGACCAGCTTATCCTCGACCCATTCAATCGAGTCAGCCAGAGTCGCCAACTGAGGGATGACGAAGGTCGTATCACCCATCACATAGCCACTGCCGTGCATGTGAATGCCGATGGTGTTGAGTTTCGACCGGTCGGATGCCGAGGGAGTAAAGACTTTGTACTTGTCGCTCGAGAAGTTCATGTTGTTGACCAGCAGAGCCGAGTCCTGAGGATAGGCTGGGCAGATCTCCTCCTTGAGTACATCTCCATCCACACCCGTAGCAAGCATCTTGAAGGCATACAATGGATAGCCGGCGCGGTTGAGAGCCTCAGCCAGGCGCAGATAGATCATAGTACGGCGGTAGATATGGATGTTGCGCGTGTTGTACTTGTAGTTGAAAATATAATTGGAAATCTTCTTACCATTGTACGTTTCATCCTCATAAATCTTGCAGACAGCCGTCAGACGGAGGTCTCCATCAGCATAGTGGCTCAGGTTCTTGGGCACCAGGTTGTACGTCATGGTACGGCTATCATAATCCCAGAAGTTCTGAGCTGCCGAGAGTTCGAAGAGTGCCTGCGATGGCATGGCGCTGGCCTCGTACTCATTCTCTGTACGGGAGAAGAAGATGTTGCGCAACTGACTGTAGTTGGCCTCAGACTTGAGCGAGTCGGTCGGAATCATAGTAATCAGCTCACCATTGGTGGAATATGCCTCGTTCATGAACATCGAAATGATATAACTGGTGTACGAGATATCGGTCTCTGCGTCATAGTCATCACTCCCCCACAAGACAGCTTCCATCCCAATTGGATAGGCAGAGTTGGAACCGTTGCGCTTCATGATATAATCGTGGTAGCACTGAGCTGCCTCCCAATACTTACCGCTCCACAGGTACATGTCACCCAGCACGATATTGATTGGGAAGAAGAACAACGGCGAGTTCAGGAAGCGGATATCTCCATACAGAGGATAACCCTTATCAGCGAGATCCTGCAGGCCATCCTCGGTGGTGAAGTAGTCACACACCTGGTTGATGTCGTACTGCGGATAGTCCTTGAGCGCATCCTCCTCGGTCATGATGGGATCGAGCACGAACGGCACCTTGCCATAGGTGGTGACGAGCTGCAGGTAGGTCCAGGCGCGTATGGCCTTGACCGCAGCATACTCGCGCAGGAAGATATACTCGTTGCGGTTGTTCTTCATCGCCGTGTCAGCATGAGCGATGAAGTAGTTACAGTTGTTGATGATGGCATAGTAGTCGCGAGGCTGATTGTACATATTGTCATCGTCGATTTCGAACATAGCCACCTTACGCAGGTCGGACGCAGTGACATTGGTCACCCTGGTCAGGTCGCCGCGCATCTCGCCCAGCAGGATGGTACGGTCGCCGATGGCCTGCACCTTGTTGAGAATGCCGGTCACCGAGTAGATGGTATCGGCTGGTGTCGTCAGGTGGTCTTTGTCGGCATCAATATAATGAGTGGACTCTACCTCGAAGTAATCTTCGCACGAGGTAGTCAGACCCACTGTCAAAAGCGATAAACCGAGAAGTAATTTACGCATAAAATACAATTATTTTAACTCTATAGGAGCTATAGAAGCTATAGTCGCTATAGATGCTATAGTTGCTATAGATGCTATAGATACTATAGTTGCTATAGATACTATAGACGCTATAAATATTTACAAATTAATCTTCACACCGGCGCAGAAGCTGCGGCTCTGGCCGAGATAACCCATATCGATACCCTGTCCGATGACAGCGTTGGTCGAGGCAAACTCAGGATCGCTGCCCAGGTACTTGGTCCAGGTGTAGAGGTTGTTGCCCTGAATCCAGAACTCCAGACCCTGGATGAACTGCATGTTGAGAGGCAGGCGATATGAGAGGGTGAGCGACTTGAGACGCAGGTAAGAGGCATCCTCTATCCAGCGGTCCGAGAATCGGCTGTTGCCCATCGGGTCATCGAAGTAGCAGCGTGGCACGCTGGTCTCCTGGCCCTCAATCTGCCAACGCTGAGTGAGCGCGGTGGTCTGGTTCAGGAAACGGCTGCCGCCCTCCAGCTGCGAACGCATGTAGTTGAAAGCATCATTGCCCAACGAGTAGTTGAAGTTCACGTCGAGCGAGAGGTTCTTCCAACTCAGTTTGGTGAAGATATTACCATAGATGTCCGGATTGGGGTCACCTATCACGGTACGGTCATTCTCGTTGATCTCCTTGTTGCCATCCCGGTCCACGAAGATCATGTCACCGCCGGCGAAGCTGTGCTGGTCCACGCCATTGGCATCCAGCACATACAGACCGTCGGCAGTAGCCTGCTCCGTGGTGCTATATACGCCCTTGGTCTGATAGCCAAAGAAGCGGTTGGCAGCCTGGCCCACCTCAGTGATGATGGTAGCGCCGTTCAGGTCGGTCGTGTAGGACTGCAGGTTGTCCGGCAGTTCGGTGATCTCGTTCTTGTAGTGGCCTACCGATGCACCCAGTTGCCAGCTCCAGTCGCGTGTGGCGAGTACCTTGCCGCGCAGGGTGACGTCGAAGCCATTGTTCTTCAGGGCGCCGCTGTTGGACCATGTTGACTCCATACCGGTCAGGAAACTGAGGCTGCGCAGAGCCAGCAGGTTGGTGGTCTCACTGTTGAAGTAGTTGAATTCCAAGCCCAGACGGTTGTTGAGCAGCGAGGTCTGCAGACCTGCATTCAGTCGCTTGGTGGTCTCCCACTGTATCTCGGTGTTACCGATGTTGGCAAAGGTGAGTCCCGACACATCGGCCAGATACAAGGAGGCGGCGAAGTAGCTGCGTGCGGCATTGTTGTCGATACCGTCGTTACCGCTCACGTCGATGCCTGCAGTGAGGCGCAGGTAGTCCAGACCGTTGATGTCCGAGAGCCACTCCTCGTTGGTCATTACCCACGAGAGCTGTGCGCTGGGGAATATACCCCATACCACGCCAGCCATCTTGATGCCATCCTTGGCATTCTTGCCGAAACGGCTCGATGCAGCGGCAGCCACATTGGCCTGCAGCAGGAAGCGGTTCTGGTAGTTGGCATTGGCGGTGAGGTAGTAGTCTATGGTACGCCATGAGTCGTCATTACCGACAGCCTTGGCATTGAGCAGGCTATTCGACATGAACGGAGTCTTGTCCGAACCGGTGTTGTAGCCCATCTGCTCATTGCGGGTGTAGTTCTCCCAGTTGAAGCGGATACCCAGACGGGCATCCAGGCTCAGAGCGCCGAACTTGTCGTTCCAGTCCACATAGGTATCGCTCTGTACCGACTGCTGCTTGCTGGCCAGCGAGCGGACCTCGTTCTCACGGTAGGCGCTCACGCTGCTCACATAGTAGGTAGGCACACCGTTGATAGCCAGATAGTACTTGTTGTTGGTATTGACCAATGAGTAGCTGAAGAGCGATGCCAGCGACCAGTTGTCCGTAAACTTGTACGACGGGGTCAGTGCGATATTCATCAGCGAGTTCTCGAAGTGGTTCTTGTTCTCAGCCTCGGCATACTCGTTGAATGCCCATGGGTTGCCCACCTGATAGTTGTAGTTGAGCACATGGTACAGAGCCTCGTCCAGATAGCTCTCGTCCTCCACATCCAGGTAGGAGTCACTCAGTATGCCGCTGCCGTAGGCGTAGGGCGACAGGAACGGTGCCTTGACATAAGCCATGAAGGATGGAGCCGATGGTGTACCCTCGTCGTAGGTGGTAGGAGCGCCATCGTCGCGTATGTCGCGGGTCACGTTGCTGAACGAAGCATCGAACTTGACGTGCAGACGTTCGGTCATGTTGATGTCCGAGTTGAAGCGGACATAGAGACGGCTCATGTCATTGCACTCCAGCGTACTCTCGTTCTGGCCATAACCGACCGATATATTGTACATGGCGACATCGTCACCACCCTCGACACCGATCGAGTAGTTCTGACTGAATGCCGAACGATAGACATTCTTCTTCCAGTCCGTATTGTTGTGGTACTGCTTGTAGTAATAGTAATCCGGATCATCGTTCAGGAACTTGAAGTCCCGCACCCTGGTGCCGGTACCCTTGAGCAGTTCCGAGGCATAACCACGGTACTGGTCCGCATTCATCATGTCGTAGTAGAGCGGCTCGGTGGTGATGCTGCCCGACAGTGAGGCGGTAATCTTGGTGGTCATGGAGCGTGAGCGCTTGGTCTCGATGACCAATACACCGTTGGCGCCACGGGCGCCGTACAGGGCGGTACCATTGCGCAGCACCGTGACATGCTCTATGTCCGATGGTGCGATGTTCGACAGGATATCGTTGAAGAAGCCCTTGTGCAGCATCGTGTTGCCATACTGCTGCTCCAGGATCACACCATCCACGACGACCAGAGGCTGTGCATTGGCATTGAGCGAGTTGAGGCCCTGCATGAACAGGACTGCACCGATGCCCGGAGCACCGCTGTGCGACTGCGTATAGACCTGTGCACCCAGCTGCTGCTGCAGCTCCTCCTTGACATTGACGGCAGCGGAGTAGCGGTCATGTGCAGCATGACTGGCGGCTTCTGCATCGAGCGCATGGTCATAGTCGGCATCGAATGCGGTGGAATGGAGTTTAGACAGTTTTTGTTGTTCTCCAGGTACAATGCTCTGCAACACCTCATTGTGGTCAGGGCTCGATACACGGATCACGACCGCCTGGTCGGGCACTGTGAGCGTATAGGTACCGTCGTCAGCTGTGAGGGCACTGCTCTTGGCACCTACCACACTGACGATAGCGCCCGACACGGGGTTGCCTGTAGCGGCATCTACCACAGAGCCCTTGATGACGCGGTCCTCGGCCCACAATGAGAGTGGCAAAGTCAGCATCAAGCCTGCAACGAATAGATTATTTTTTTTCATATTGTGTTTTTGCTTTATTCAAGTTTTGTAGGGACTATGGGTTAACGAACTCAAGTCCTTATTCAAGTATAGGCGTCAAGACAAACTTGTCGATACGGGTGGTTGAGGAGTGCGTACCGGCACGCACCAATTTGGGGTTGGTATAACCATCAATCTCTACCTTGACTTGAGGCTTTTCCAGACCGAACGAACTGGTTGGGAAAGTGATTGTATCAACCACGATGGCCTGTACGTGCAGCGAGTCGGACTCGAAGTAACCGGAACCCGAAGGATACCTCTGCGACAGCTGGTTGCCATCCGCATCATTCCACTTGAGGATGACTCGGAAGTTGTTACAGAGTGGGGTAGCGAGTGTATCTCCAGCTGTAGGGGGCACTGTTACTACCGCAAATTCGTACTTCACGTTCGAGCGCACATTGTAGATATTGAACATAGCCTTGGGCAACGCAGATGCCAATGGGGCGATTTCGATATAACCACTACCGGTGATGTCGTTGTAGTGCGGATTGTCCTTGGTCACATAGACGCGCGAGATAGGACGAGTGGACGACGTGAATACCGAGTCATTGGTATAGGTCGATTCAGCCTCCTGATTGATGGTATCGTGCTTAGCCACCAGATCCAGGAGGTGTTCGCTCCATGTTCCACTCTTACGGTACACCGTACCATTGCTGCACTGCACAGCCTCAGTACCGGCAAAGAATTCATCCTTGCCCATGTTCCATCGCCAATAAAAACCACCATCTGGGTAAGAATAAAGGCTGTAATTGCTACCTAAAGCCCACATCTGTCCGAGGTTAGACACCAGACGGGTTTTGGCTTTGCTCTCAGGATTCATAGTATTGCTGAAGTAGGCACTTTCCAGGATCTGCAGACGTGGATAGAGGTACATGAACGAGTCACGGCCTACTACCGTCTTGTCGTACTGATAGTATTGCTGCATCTTCTCCAGCTCGGTCTTCCACACCTCGTTGGTAGGTAGGAGCGCCATATAGGAGCTGTCCTCCGTTGCGAAGCGCGCCATGGCAAGCAACATATTGGTGAGGTAGGTTACCGAGTCAAGGTACTGAGTCTTGCCGTTGACAATCTCACCCGGCACACTCGCGCTGGACGAGAACTCAAAGTACTCGTATGCCTTGTAGAATGCAGCCACACTGTCCAGGCCCGGAGCAGTCTTGATATACTGATAGATATTGGGCAGGAAGGTTGCCTGCTTCTGGAGTTTGAAGAGCACGCCGTTATTGCACAGCTGATTGGTGAGCGAGTAATTAGAGCCCGACAGACCGTTCTGGTCCAGGACCTGATACTTGCCGTTCATCATGATGATACTGTCCCGGGTAGTCGAGTTCACCGAGTAGTTGTACAGGGCGATATGATTCTCGACAAACTCCTGCAGCACGGTATTGTAGTCATCCTTCACACCCCGGCTCACCTGTTCGTTGTACGACGCAATCAGGCTATCGCACTCCTGCAGCGAGAAAGCATCGTCCGTAGGAGCAAAGACCGTGAAGACCTGCGAACTGCTGAGTGTACGGCTGAAGCCTGTGGCATCGAGCACCTTGGCGAAATGGGTCAGGTCCGACTGAGACGAGATATTTTCCCACAGCGTGCCCTCAGTGCGTTCTGCCACCTGGTAGTGGTCATCCCACTCGTCCGAACAGGCTGTCAGTCCGACGGTAAGCGCCGTCAACGCTAAAATATACTTATTCATAATATTATGAAGGTAGAAATTGAAAATTAACAATTGAAAGTTGAAAAAACCACTTTCAGCAAAGAAGGGGAGTAAAAGGGGAGTTAAAAGGTAGAAAAAGGGACATTTGCTATTACTGGCGGGAGTTTTCAGGGATTGTTTGTATCGTCCCTTTTACTCCCCTTTTACTACTTTTTTTAGCCTTTCCCTACTCTCAACTGGAGCTTGCGAAAGTTGAGTTATTTCTAAATCCAAATTTTTACTTTTTAATTTTTAATTTTTAATTTTCAATTTTTAATTTTTAATTTTAAATTTATAGGTCATCCTCCTGCAGGTCGCCGTCGCCTACACCATAGACACTCTTAGGAACGAGCTCCAGGTAGTCGAGCATGACCTCATTGTTGTTACCCTGTTTAGAGGATACGGCACGTACACGCAGGAAGTAATCGGTATCATGCTTCATCTTGGCAGTACAGAGCACGATGCGAAGCGTCTGGGCGATGTCGCTGAAGTGCTGCTGGTCGCTGCCGCCAGTGCGGTAACCGCCATTGGCGCCACGATAGTAGCCGAGGTTCTTGAGCGTCTTGCGGTCCTCTGACTTCTGGTCGTCGGTGAACGAAGTGTAGCTCTTGCCATCGATGGTGAACTTGGAACCCAGGATCGAGGCGTGACTCAGGTTGCGGGTCATATCGAGCGGGATGCCCTGAGGCTCAAGGTCGTCCTCATCACTGCCGAAGTAAATCTGAGCTATACCACGGATGTCCATGGCGGCATAACCGAGACGGATCTGCCACTCGCCGTCGTATGGGACAGGCGGGATGCGGAAGGTCACATCGTAGTTGCCCTGGCAGATGAACTCATCACCATGCAGAGACCAATAGCCCTGACGGGGACGACGGTAGATGAAGTAACCGTTGCCGCCTACCGTCACATTCTCCAGATATCCGTCGGGGAAGTAGTAGTTACGACCATACTTGAAGGTGTGGTCATAGGAGGTGGTACTGTTGTCATCATCCTTAGTGCGGTCACCGTTCATGCGCATGTCATTGGTCATCACCTCGGGGAAGATGGTAGAGAAGTCCATACGGATGCGGCAGTTCATCACCTTGTCGCGGGTATCGGCATCGAACGCCAGCACGCGGTCCACGTAGAAGTAGAGACCGCCCAGCGCCATGTGGTCGTAAGTCGGGTCGGACGATGTATCCTCCACCTTGGCGCCACGCACGCCGGTAGAACCTGGATAGTAGTTATCTACACGGCGGTTGACGTAACGGGCACCCTTCTCACCCAGCGTCTCGCCCTCGCCGAGCCAGTCCGTGAAGGTGAGGTGCTCGCACTTGACCATGGTGTGAGGCAAGAGCGTCTCGTACCAGTCGTTGGGGTTCATCATCGTGGTGATGACTCCGAAGTCGTCGCGCACGGTCAGGAAGTTCCAGCCCTGCACGTTACGGTCCAGTGTATGGTAGGCGATGAAGCGGTACAGAGGGTTCTCCGGGCTGCTCAGGTGGTCGAAGTCATGCTCCTCCTTATCGACATCCTCTGGATAGATGGGGTCGTAGAGCTTGCATGCCAGTTTGTAGAGGTCTTCGAGCGAGGTGACATTGTAGCGCTCCTTGAGCACCGAGTCGGTCACGACGAAGGTGGTGAAGCCATACAGGCGGTTGTCCGGAGGAGTGGCAGCCTCGTGGATGTTGCTACCAGTGATGTAGTCATAAAACTCGCCCGTACTCTCGTAGGTGTCGTCCAGATAGCCCTTGCTGGCTATATAGTCGCCGATGCCGGTTGCGGCAAAAGCCTCGTTGTAGATGCTGATGGTGGGGTTGTCCGCCATCATCTTGGTCAGTGAGTTGGTCGAGTTCTCCAGCACGCCGTTGATGGGGTGTACCAGACCATTCTCGACCGAGTCGTTCTGAGTGGCAAAGAGAATCTGCACACTGCGGTTCAGGATGACGACCGAGTTGCCATCCTCATCGCGGTCGTGAGTCACCTCGACCGGACGGCCGTTCATGTTCTGGGTAGCGAGTACGCCGTCCTTCATGTCCGAGATAGCGTATATGACGCGGATGAGGTGCGTACGTGCCAGGGTATCACACTGTGCGTCCGACAGCTCGTCGAGCGACGTCAGTCCCTTGCCCTGCAGCCACGTGGTCACAGCCTCGTTGTCCGGAGCGAAACAGGTGTAGTGACCGTAGGCCGAGAGCTGCTTGTCCAGTCCAGCACGCTGCACAGCGGTCGAGAAGAGCGAAAACTGCTCACGATTCTGGAGGTACTCACTCATCATCTCGCCCGTGAATGAGTAGTAGTACTCACTATCGGGTTCGTCCGAGCACGAGGTCCACAGAGCCGCTGCAACACCTATCAATGCAAAAATATTCTTCAGTTTCATAGAGATACAATTTTCATAGGTTAGTTATATGGCTCATCAGCTCTTTTCGATGCTACTGCTTTCGCCACTGCCGAAGGCCGGATTCTGTATCAGGTTGGGGTTGGCCTTGGTCTCGTCCAACAATACAGGCCAGAAGATAGCCTCCATACGCTGCAGGAAGTTGTCGATGTTGGACGACAGTTCGGTACTCTTCTGCGAGCACTTGCTGCGCAGGTAGTCCGTATTGCCCTCGAACATGGAGCGGCGCACCAGGTCGTAGTAGCGCTTGCCTTCGAACATCAATTCGCGCTGACGTTCGTCATAGACCAGATCCAGCAGAGCGGACTTGCTCTTGTAGTCATCATACTTGAGGGTATCCTTGTAGGTATCCTCGTAGAGCGAACGCTTGTAGGTAGCATTGCAAAGCTGGAAGATGGTGGTGCGCTTAGCCTCGTCCGCCTCATTGAGGGTACCCTCGGGAGCCTCGAGCGACCATGCGAGTGCCTCCGCCTTGAGCAGCATGATATCGGTCAGACGGTAGATGATCCAGTTCGACTTATTTTCCGAGACGATATTATTGTCCTTGGTATAAACACTGTATGGGCTACCCCAATAACCTACACCCGAATAGAAGTTGGAGGTAGTAGGGGCAGGCAGTTCAAGGGAGGAATTGTAATTGACCACATACTTGTTGATGCCCTGCACCTCGCCACCGGAGTTGAAGAGGAAGTTCTCATAGCGGCGACCATCATACTTGTTCTTGAGGAACAGGGTTGAGCTGGAACTCTGTACCTGTGACTGGATATACTCCGATGGCTGGACATAACCGGTATGGTCGGTACCACCATAGAAGAGGCCGACAGGCTCATTGTTGAGCATGTTCTCGTCATCCTTGACATAGGAGAGTTCGAAGATGGTCTCCAACGAATTGTTCCTGACGAAGATACGGTTGAAAGCCTTGCCGTAGTACGACGATCCCTGATAGATCTTGGCGCTATACAGAGGGTATCCGTAGTAGTCGGAGTAGTCCGTCTCCTCGCCAGTGTACTCAAGGATGTACTGCTTCTGGAACTCGACAATCTTGTCCGCATACTCGATGCACTTGTCGTACTGCTGGTCCCACAGGTACATCTCGCACAGCATGGCATAGATAGCGGAGCGGGTGATGCGGCCCGTCTGATAGTATTCGCCCTGTGTCGAGGAGGTTGGATAATAGACCACAGCCAGGTCCTTGACCTCCTCCAGCGAGTTGATCAGATTGTGCAGGATGGTGTAGAAGTCCGTCTGCGGCAGCATCATCTCCTGTGCATCGTTGATGTAGGCCTCATCGGTATAGGGCACGTCGCGGAAGGTGCGGATCAGGTAGAAGTAGCAGAGACTGCGCAGGGCGGTAGCCTCGGCTATGTGCGCATTGAGTTCACCCTGGTTGTACGATGGGTCAATCTCATGCACTCCGGGAGCATATTTCAGTATCAGGTTACAGCGGTTGATGACATTGTAGAAGTGTGCCCAGTCCGCATAGCCGTTGTTGGCGACGATGTCCTCCTCCAGCACACGCTGCAGGTTGATATCCTTCGTGATGTCACCACGGTTCAGTACATTGTCCGAACGGAACTCGCCCCATATCATCATACGGCTCAGGATATCATATCGCTGCATCCCTGAGTAACAACCGGCTATGGAGCTGGTCACATCGCTCTCCTCGTTCCAGAACTGGTCGAGGGTGACGATGTTCTGCGGTTCGACCTCCAGGAAGTCGGAGCACGAACTCAAACTGCCGCCCAGGCCAGCCATGGGCAAGCCTACGCACAACAGCATCTTGGATATATGGTTATATAGATCTTTCATATATTAGACTATTACAAGTTAGAAACCAACCGTCATACCGAAGGTGAAGTAACGGGCACGTGGTGTCTGGTATGAATCAGTGGCAGGACCATATCCGCTGGTACTGATATCAGGATCGGCACCCGTATATTTGGTGAAGACAAATGGGTTGTTGGCACTCAGGTAGAGACTCACCTTGTTGATGTGGGCACGCTTCAGGGCAGCAGCCTTGAGGTCGTACGCAATCTGGGCATAGCCCATACGCAGGTAGGAGCCATCCTCGACAAAGCGGTCACTGATCAGCGTGTTGTAGTTGGTCTTGGCACCATACATGGCACGTGGGATATTGGTCACATCACCCTCCTTACGCCAGCGGTAGTTGACCGCCTGGCTCTGGTTGTTGTTGTTGATCATTGCCTCGGCATCCAGTCGTGCCAGGTTCAGGATCTTGTTGCCCACACGGTAGGTGAACTGGGTAGAGAAGCGGAAGTCACCGTACTTGACCGACAGGCCGAAACCGCCAGTCAGCTTAGGCAGCGAACTGCCCAGATAGACGATGTCGAGCGCATTGATCTGACCATCGTGGTTCACATCCTCGTAGATGGCATCACCGCCGCGGAAGGTGTAGTTGCGGCCGGTACCGTCGTTGGTGTAGGCGAACATCATGCGGAGGGGTTCACCCTTCTCGTCGTAGATGATCGATCCGTCGGCTGCCTGTGCGACAGGGGCTGTCTTGCCGCTGGCGATGAAGGCTGCCTGGTCGTCCTTGGACATATCAGCCACAGTCTCGTACTCATACTGATAGACGCCCTTGAAGCGGAATCCGTAGATGGAGCCGAATGGGTTGTGCAGCTGGACACGGGTCAATACACAACGGTTGTCGTTGTTGAAGTTGGTGTTCTTGCCATCCAGCACGGTCTGGTCCATCTCGAGGATTTCGTTGCGGTTGTTGCCGAAGTTGAAGTTGAGATCGACCACCAGCTTGTTGTTGTTGCGCTTGATGAGGCGGTTGGTATTGATCTGAATCTCCCAACCGGTGTTGCTCATCTTGCCCTCGTTGCGGTATGCCAGCGTAGAGAAACCGGTCGATGACGGGATTCGGTAGCCTTCCAGGAGCATGTCGCTGGTCGTGGAGTGATAAATCTCGAACGAAGTGGTGATGCGGTCATCCATGAAACCGAGGTCAAAACCTACGTTCACACTGTTGACCATCTCCCACTTGAGGTCATTGAGCTGGATGTTGCTCAACTTCATTGCCGCCAGGTCGAGGTAGCGGTAGGTCGAGTTGTACTGCGAGGTGTAGAGGTAGTCCCTGTTGGGCGCATGTCCCGAACGGCCCCAGGCACCACGGACAGAGAGCATGGAGAGCGAGATCTTCTCACGGAGGTCGCCCATGAACTCCTCGTCGATGATGTTCCAGCGTGAGTTGACGGCTGGGAAGATACCCCAACGGTGGTCAGGACCGAACTTGGTCGTACCGTCCATACGGGCATCGAAGCCGATGGTGTAGCGACTCTTGTACGAATAGTGGGCGGATGCCGTGTAGTACATGGAGCGCCACTCGGAGTAGTTGGAACTGAGGCCGGTGATCTTGCCGCCAGCATCAGGGCTGGTGATGCCGCCCGATGGCAGACCCGAACCGTCGGTGCTCTGACCGTTGCTGCTACCTGTGGTCATCTCGAAGCGGAGCATCGAGAGGAAGTAGTGGTCCTCGTTGTCGAAGGCTGGCTGGAAGGTCAGGGTGTGCTTGGTCGTGAGCGAGAGGCTCTTGTTGCTGCCCTTGTACGACGTATTGTGACCTGCATGCCAGTCGGTCGAAACCAACTCTGAAGGTCTGAAGCGGTCTGAATACTCGTTGAAGATGTTCATATAGACCTGGCCCTTCCATGTGAGTCGGCTCAGACCCTCCTCCATACCGAGCAGCTCATAGTTGAGGATCAACTCGGGCGAGAGGTTATAGGACGAGGAGATATTCTTGGCGAGATGGGCCGAGGCTACCGGATTGACCAGTGTGCGCTGGTCGTCCTTGAAGACCTCGCTGCCGATATATGCACCGCTCTGCAGCATGTTGTAGTAGCGATCGGTGTCGTTGCCATCGGCATCCTGCTCGTAGATGCTCATGTTAGGCATCTTCTTCTGTGCGATGGCGAGCAGGTCGTCCGAGTTGCGGTAGTTCTTGGTGTAGGTCATGGAGAAGTTGGTCTGCACGCGGATGCGGCGTGACACCGTGTAGTCCAGGTTGGCACGGGTGGTGATGCGTCGCATCAACTGCTCGATCACACTACCGGTCTCGTTGTCGAAACCGGCCGACACACGGAACTGGGCACGCTCGCCACCACCGGAGATGGTCACATAGTGGTTCTGACGGATACCTACCTGTTTGACAGCCTTGCGCCAGTCGGTATTGTTGTTGTACTGCTCGTACTCCGAGAAGGTCTTGTCGTAGTTGAGTTCGGGGATATCGGAGGCACCATCGTCCTGACGGGGATTGAAGTAAGCCTCCTTGAGCAGCATGGTGTAGTCGTCACCGTTCAGCAACTTGTAACCCTCAGGCTGGAAGGTGGTAGAGAGCTTGAACGAATAGGTGACACGCGGTGCGCCACGCTGACCACGCTTGGTGGTGAGCTCGATGACACCGTTACCGCCCTGTGAACCATAGATGGCTGTAGCCGAGGCATCCTTAAGGACGTTGATCGAGGCGATATCCTCAGGGTTGATGTTGAGCAACTCGGCGAACTTCTCGTCGCTGGACGAGCTGATGTCGAAGTTGGACATATCGACATCCCACACATTGCCATCGACGACGATGAGTGGATTCTCGTTGGTCAGTGAGGAGAGGGACGATGCACCACGCAGACGCATCACTGAGCCGGAACCGAGGTTACCGGACAGCGAGACGATATCCAGACCAGCCACACGGCCCTGGAGTGCCTCGTCAATCGTGGTGACCGAGAGGCCTTCGAACTCATCCATCTTGATGGTCTGCTTGGCCTTGCCTATCTCTCGCTCGGGGATGTGCAGTGAGTTACCCTCCATGCGCTTGGCGCTGGTGATGGTTACCTCCTGGATGGTCTGCACCTCGGCCTTCAGTGTCACACTGTAGGTAGTGCGGTCTATGGGCAAAGTCTGGGTTACCATACCCAGGAACTGGAAACGCAGTTTGTCCTTGGGATTGATGACTTTCATGGTAAAATTACCGTTCAGGTCGGTCTGCGTACCTGAGATGACACGGCCGTTGGCATCTACCTCACATACGGTAGCACCCATCAACGGACCGAACTCATCTTCGATAGTACCGTGCACGGAGGTAATCCTCTCCTGTGCGACTGCAGCGATACTGCACAGCCACATCAGGCAACAGCCTATCAAGAAACGTTGGATTTTATGAATATGTTGCATAAACTATTATGGGAAGTTTTTAAAGGAAGTGACAAGGAAGTGACAGGGTCCTCGCAGCGAATAGAACGATTGATAATCGTTCAGCGAGAAGACGAGCTTTAGCGAGGGGCAAGGTGACAAGGACGATAGAAACGACTAATTTGGTCGGTGACCCATCCGTAGTGTCCAGACCCTATTACCTCCTATTTACTGTCTCATGGCTGTGGCCCAGTTCATCTGCATCTCCTCGCCGTAGATCAGCGCAGCATCTATCTGGTGGACTACAGCATGGCTGGACGAAATCAGGCTTCGGGTAGCACGTACGCCCTTGGGCGAGGTGCTCACCGACATCCAGTACTCGCGGCAGATGTTGTTGTACAGACCGTCGGTCATCACTACATTGGCCGTGTTTCCGACCTGGTCGGTAACGGTGATGCCCGAGGCATCGTTGGTCACGGTGACAGGATAGAATCGACGGGTATCTTCATTCAGTTTGCTCGACTCGTACATCTCGTTGCTTACCGTGGCACCGCCATACAGGATAGAGTTATCCTGCACATGGTAGCGGAGGAAGCTGTGGATGCGGTCGGCGATGAACTCGCAGGCATGGCTGTCGCCCTGGTAGGCCTCGAGGTCTTCCCATGTAGGCAGGATGCCGTCGCTGATCAACTTACGGATGGCAGCATTGGTAGGCACATAGACCGTATAGTTGTAGTTGTCGAAGAGCGACATATTCATGTTGGCATCGTTCTCGCTGTTGGCACATACGTACGAACCGTCCGAGCTGGCGAGCAACGAGGTGCTGGTGGTATCGTTCTGCAGCAGTTCGAAGAACATGCGGTACGCCGAGTCGGCTGCACAGGTGCACTCGGCATCGGACTTGGCGTGCTCCTTGAGTATCTCGAAGACGGACTTGTCCGACGTCATCGGCACTGCAGGCAGGCCGTACGATACACCGTTACCGTCACTGCCCTGCGTCATGTCGTAGGAACGTATTGGGGTGATGGTCTGTCCCAGACGGAGCTGCAGTCCGCCGGCTATCTTGATGTTGTTGTCGTCCTGATAATCGACGTAGATGTAACTGCCGGCCTTGGTCTTGTAGTACTTCTGGGTTGTGTTGAGACGGCCGATGATGATCATGTTATTGACCATGTCAGCCAGACGGTTCTGGATGATACAGCCGCTGGCGGTGTGGATGCCCGATGCATCGAAGTGGCTCTGCTCGCAGGCCAACGTCGGGGTCAGTTTGGCACCGTCCCAGTGGATGGTACCGTCAGCATCGACGGTGACGATGTAACGGTCAGCCTCGACGATCTGCTTCTGCTCGTTGAACGAGAACTCGAACAGTATCTGCTGGGTCAGGCCGTAGGTACATGGATCGAGATACTGCATGTACTTGAGCTCGGTGTTGGCTGGGTTGATGCTCTGTCCGGTATTGTAGGGGAGCATCATGGTGAACTGCGACTCCATGGAGTTGAGGAACGGACCGTAGTCATAGTTCTTGACCGCACGATAGATGACACCCATCAGGCTCTGGCTCGCCAGGGCTGGATAGATGACTGAACGGAACTCGCTGGGCGGGAACAGTTTGTTGCACAGATAGACCACGCCATTGCAGCCCATGTAGGACTCTGCTACGTCCGATGGCTCTATGCCCAGTTCGACCTTGGCATCATCGACGATGGTCTTGAACTTGGATGGCACGGATTCGACGAACGAGGGTAACATGTGCACACGCATCAGGACTGCCAGCGTAGCGATGGGCAGGCTGTCCAGCTCGCCATACTCCTGCTTGAGGCCCGAACCGGCACCGTTCCACCATTCGCGGACGGCATCGTCGGTAGGCACGATCATGGCTCCGGCATCGTAGTGCATGTCGTAGCTCATGGTATTCTTGTACATATACTGGTTCCAGCCTGGGTCAAAGGCGAGACGGCCAGGTACGACGAAGTCCTCATTGTCAGGTACGTGCATCAGGATGCCGTTGCTTCCGCTCGAGAGGGGTGCCCAGTCGGAGAAGTAACGCAACGTAAAGACCGAGTCGTTGGCACCGTAGATACGGTTGTACTCACGGCTGTTGGTGGCATCATATACCGGTACGGAGAAGCGGTTCATCATCTTGGCCCACAACTGAGTCTTGGGGTTCTCGCAGATGATCTCGGCCATGTTGCGTGTAGGCTCGATGACACCATCCACTACGTAGATGTAACCGTTCTTGCAGGTCTGTTCGGCGCTGATGACCTTGTGGCCATTGATCCACGAGTCCTCGATGGAGCTGGACTCGCCATTGGTCATGATGGAGAGGTCATTGCTGGTAATCTCGTTCTTGGTCATGAATCGAGGCAGAAAGTGAATCATCGGTGCCGAGGTGTTGTCCTTGAACAGCTTGAGGGTCTTGCCTGCCTCACGGTAGCTCTTCCACACATCGAAATTGTCATTCTGCATGGCATTGACAGGCATGTCCGCTGGCGCTATGCTATAGACTGTGTCATAGATAGAGGCGGCGGTGGTGCGGCGCATGCACAGGCCCATCTGTGGTGGATTGCCGGACACGTTGCTCATCAGCTCGAGCAGATAGGCATTGTTGATCATGGCATTGTTCATGAGCATGGTCTTCTGCGTCTCGGTGAGCTGTTCGTAGCTGGTCACGCCCCAGGAATTGGACTTGAACCACTCCTGGAACGCCTCGTCGGTAGCGACGAAGAGGGTCTTGGAACCGGTCTTGGCCAATACTTCCTTCTGGCCCTGGTCCTCGATGAGACGTAGCATGGTATTGAACGACTGTTTCTGGCCGTTCACCTCGATGCCCTCTTCGAGTCGCTCGTAGATGGAGTTGCCCAACCACGATGGCTGACCCTCGAGTACATCCTTCTCGCAGGCGGAGAATAATCCGACAGAGGCCGCCAGTGCGAGGACGGGCAGCCAGTGCTTGTTATTCATTTGCGCAATTCGGTTTATCATTGCTGGTATTTATATAGGTGTTTATAATTGTCTCTTTTCAATGTGGGCGCAACTTGCTGCATCCCGGGTTTGTTTCCATTTTTCCAGACCTGTTCCATGGTCATCAAAAAGAGTGTGCCTCAGGCAGTCTCTGCCGCCCTGCATACTCTGAAAGGTGGTTCAATGATATAAATAATTTAAAAGGGAGTGACAAAGAAGTGACAAAGAAGTGACAAGGAAGTGACAGGGACGTTTGAAAATACAGTCCGAATAATCACATCCTGGAGTCAAACTACACTACTCATTACTCTTTACCCTTTACACAAAAAAACCAAATTCAGGGTGGGCTCCCGATTGAGCCCACCCGGAATTTATGTAGGGAGTGTTGATTAGCGAATCATCACCTTATATACCTTGACGTTGCCCTTGGCATCCGTTCTACGTACGATGTTGATACCCTGCTTGAGGGTTGCAATCTTGTTGCCAGCCAGGTCAATGTACTCAACCTTGCGGACAGCGTCGCTGCTGACCTGATCGATAGCGGTCTCTCCATTGGTATGAGCGCTGTTGGCACCATAGTAGAAGAGCTGGAAGTCATCGACGCAGCACCAGGTGTCGCCAGTCAGGGTAGCCTTGTAACCGATGGTGATAGGATCATTCTCAGCGATTACGAAGTACATCATGTCACATGAAGGAGCAGCTGAATTGTCCGTGTTGGTGACAGGCAACTCAAGATCGTTGACGTAGAGCATACCATCGCCAGTAGAGCAGTGAGTCAGAGCCTGGATGCTGTAGGTACCAGCTGGGAGCTGCAGGTCACTGATGGTCTGGTGCATGTCGAGGGTGCCGGCTACGTGCCAACGCTCAGCATAGTAAGTACCAACCTTGCCAAACGAGGTGTTGTTCTGAGCCTGGAACGAGATAGTGCCGCTCTGGGTCCAACCTGCTACACCATCATTCTCGAAGCTTGGATTAGCAATCAAGCTGGTGAGTTCCTTAGGATCCTTATCGCAGGCATCGGCAATGTCAGCTGGGATAGAGAGCAACTTGATAACTGACTCAATCTGCGAGATAGCCTCTGTAGCCTGCTCGTTGGTATAGGTAGCAGACTCACGTGCTGATGCGACATTGCCCAACAGTTCTGAAGCCGAAGCGACGATCTCAGGACGAGCAGTTTCGGCGCAAGCAGAAACAGCCTCATCGAGCTTGAGGAACTGGGTATAGAGATCGGCGAAGATCTCCTTCGACTCATCAATCAATGCGACAGCAGCGTAAACCTCAGACAGTGTAGCGAACATCTGAGAGCCGAGATTATCGTCACCGGTACCGTTCTGGGCAGCAGTAATCTGAGTCTGAGCAACGTTGTAGAGAGAATCGAGATAGGTAGCAACCTCAGCACCGATGTACTGACCGTCGAATGAGACGCCGCTCTTGCGAGCATCTTCCGAAATCTGTGCATTGGCATTGATGAGCTCGTTGAGAATCAACTCGGCTGGATAGCCACGGTAGATGAGCTTGAAGCGAGTGAAGATAGCCCATGAGTCACCACCCTGGTTGGACTTACCCTTCATACCGATACGGATAGAGTCACCCTCCTTGGCCACGAGGCCGTATGAAGACTGTACATACTCACCGAGGTCGAATGCGATGCCGGCACTTGCCATATCGTTAGGATAAGAATACATACCCGTGCAGGCATTTCCGTTATTATCGGTTGACTCAAGCTTATCGTTGTAGTAACCCGTACCCTTGTAAATAGAGTCATTAGCCAGCGATTGATACTCAAAGACATTACGCATCTTAGACTGAGCATCGTTCATATAGATGTAACATGGGATCGTAGGACGCTCTGACTCTGCCTTGACCGAACCATCGGTATTGAAATAGGCATTCCAAGCATTGTCATCACGCAGGTAACGATAGAAGCCCTGTGCCTGGATCTCGTACATACCTACAGGGAGGTCGTTGATGATCTGGTAGATGTCGAAGCCGCTGTTATTCCAAGCCTCGGCGCACTTGGCAGAGGTATTGGCTGCAACATTGCCGTCGCTGGCAGCCTCCTTGACCCAACCGGTCCAACCCTGTGAGAAGTCTGGGTTGTTAATTTCGATTTCAGTATCGGGAGGAGTCACTTTCGTGGCATTTATGTAGTCTGTATACAGTTCATCGTAAGCTGCCTGCAGGTCCTCGGTGGTCAGAGCCAATTCGGTAATATTCTCTAATGCCTGTTCTACAGTCCATCCCAAGGTTGCAGCCTCTTCAATACCTTGATAGTTAGTATTTGTGGTGATTACCTGAGCTAGGGCAACCAGTGCCTTATACTTCGCCCACAATGCGGCATTGGCATCGATGATGGCCTTCTGCTCGACTACAGTAGCTGCTGCTGCGAGGTACTCCTCGTAGGTAGTACCGCTCAGGGCTGCAATGACAGTCTCGTAGGCAGTGCGGAGAGACTTGGTGCAAACCACATCTGCGCTGAGTGCTGCATTGGTCTTGACATTCTCAATCAGTGCGGTATAGGCATCGGCACCCTTGCCACAGTATGAAACTGCGAAGTTGTCGAGGATGGTCCAACCAGTAGTTGACTCACAGGCTGCACCGATACGGAGGGTACCCTCGGATACTGCAACCATGACAGAGTTGGTCTTGTAGTAACCGCTGTCATTGTAGGTGGTGAACTCCTTCATGGAATTTGGTACATAGTACTTAGAGTTTCCATCGGTCACGCTGGTACCAACATTGAATGGGTTCTCGTCAGCCACGATGCCCTGGAAGATGTTCATGATAGGAGCCTCGCTGCGATAGGTGCTGTCGGCTGTGACGTTGGCGCCATAGACCTTGGCCAGGCTGATGTCGCCTGCCTTGAAGTGATCATACGACTCCTGGGTCGTTCCGTAACGGTAGAAACCGTCTGCACTGACGATATATACACCATTAGGCATATCCTTGAGGTCCTGATAGGTATCGAACACCATCTGATAGCGCTCTGCACAGGTACTGGTAGTACCACCTGCACCGAATTTAGAACCACTCCAACCGGTGAAGTCGCCAATATTGTCGAATGTAGCATTGACGATAGAGGCTGAGAGGTTGATAGGGTTGGCTACGGTAGCAGTTGACTCGGCCTTAGCCTTGACGTAGGCAAGGACGCGCACATTGATGCTGTCCAGGGCAGCCTTGAGGTCCGTATAGTGACTGGTAAAGTCAGCATAGACAGCCTGCTCGGCACTGAGGTCGATGCCTGGGTACAATGCGAGGGCACTGTTGATGGAGTCATTCAGCTTGGTGGCAAAGAAATAAGCCATCTGCTTGTAACCATCGATGAAGTACCACTTGGTATAAGCAGCCGAATCCGATGGAATGAGGTCGAGGTTGACCGATCCATCAGTCTTGCTGCCATCCGAACCTCCTGTAACGGTACGTGGTACCGAGGTACCGCAACCGAGATAGTAATCTGGAGAGGTGGTACTGAAGTTCACGTTGGAGAGGCGATAGGCGGTCTCTCCCTCCACTGGATTCAGGGTCCAATGGGTCTTCTCAGCTGGACTCTGTGAACCATGGTCCATATAGGTGGATCCCACAGCACCATCGTTGAAGATCTTCATCCACTTGCTCTTCACCTCGCACGAATCCTCGATGATGAAGTTCTCCGAACCATCGATGGGGACGAAGCGGATGAGATAACCTGCATTGATTGAATCTTCCATGGCAAGTACGGCGTGTGTACCCCAGGCATTACCAGCTCTCAGGAAGCCCTTGGCCTCTGGGTTGTACAGCATGTACACACTTGAGTCCTGGGTGGATGGGACGACCGGAATGTTCTTCTGGTCAGTCCAACCGTCGGCAACTGCGGATGATGCCATCAGCATCATTCCTGCCGAAACAAGTAGTAGTTTCTGTTTCATGAAAATTAGAATTTAAATTGATTTGATATTGATGGATGATAGTTAAATATCTTGGCAAGAAATCGATAAACGTGGTATGTAGATTACTATTGTGTTGCTGAAAGTTGCAATACGAAGTGAAAGTTCTCTAATACATACAATATTTAAGATAATGTCCCAAGACTTTTTAAGCGGCACAAAGTTAATACTATTTTAACAATTGTGCAAATTAAATTTAATGCGCGAATGATTGCGCAAATTATATTTAACTCGCATTTGCTACCTTAGGCTTGCAATATCAACGCATAACGGCCTTGCCATTGATAATGTAGATACCATGCGATGGTTGTTGTACCTGACGTCCATACAAGTCGCGCACCTCGGTCCGGCCGGTTGCATCGCTCTTCAATTGCGCAATAGCGGACAAATCGCCCACCAGAAGTTGGTATGGCTTATTGTACTGATACCCATCTTTAGTAATTGTCAATGTGAGGGTTACCTCTCCGTCGCCCACGACCTTGCCAGCCTTGGTCATCACGCTGGCATCGCTCGTGGTCCAGCTGACCAGTGCGCCCAGACGGGTCACTGTGGTGCTGCTGGTGGTGGGCAGTGTGACGTTCTCGGTCACGTGCATGCCGTCGGTGATGGGTATGGATAGTTCGTTGAGTGCGCAACGGATGGCTGCTTTTGCATCAACCTTGGCACCCCACATGGAGAGTTGCGCAGTGCTACCCATTGTGCCCTTGCCATCGGTCGAGACAACCGTGAAGCACAGTGCCGGCGCATCGCTGCCCGAGACGGTCTGTCGGACCAGCACGCCACGGTAAGTCACTCCGCCTATGGTCATGTCGATATGGTCGGTGCCTGCCACGCGCTGCCATGAGCCTGCCACCGACCCGGTGATGGAGCCATGGTCGGGACTGAGCACCGAGGCGGTCAGGGTGATGTTGGTCGGCTTCTGGTAGCCCATGGTGTCGTACTTGACCTTGTATACATGGCGCAGCAGGAGGTAGTTGCCGGGTATCTCTTCGTCAGCGATGCTGGCCATGGTGTCGATGTCCTGCTGGGTGACGCTCTCCTCGTGCATCTCGAACGGCGCTGCTACCAGCCAGCCGTCCTGGTTCTGGAAGAGCTGATGCAGGCGCACCTGGTGGCCGGCTGTGCCGTCGTTGAACTTGGTATGGAAGCACACCAGGCTGCGTCCCAGGTGGTCCGTGATGGCGGAGTTGTGGCCCTGCGAGAGTTCGGCATTGGACATGAAACACCACTGGTACCCGCCCAGCAGCTTCACTCCGTTGTGGAAGGTGGCACTGGGGCCGTAGTTCATCTGGTAACGATCGTACTGGATGGCACTCAGTCCATGGGAATCGACGTATGGACCGTCGGGACTGGTGCTGCGGAACACGCGCATCTCGTAGCCGCCATCGGGCGCAAAACCGCCGTAGCTCATGAAGAGGTAGTAGTAGTCGCCGATATGCTCGATGTAACTGCCCTCGCCGGAATCGTACCAGCCGCCAGCTATCTTCTGCCCGAAGTAGGGGTCACAGCTGCAGTTGGCATTGGGCGACGACGGGGTGACGGTACTGCCCTTCACCTGATAGGGATACTGCACGGTGTAGTCGCGCAGGCCGGTGGTCTCGTCCAGGTCGAGCATCCAGATGCCGCCGGACCACGAACCATAACTCATCTTGAGGTTGCCCTCCTCGTCGTAGAAGACGCACGGATCGATGCAGTTGGGCCAGAACTGCCCGTAGTAGAAGCTGTTACTGCTGCTGTAGGGGGTGTAGCGCTGCGGCAAGGTGGTATAGCCTGTGGCTATCTGCAGGTCGGTGTGGGTCCAGTCGTCGGCGGCGGCATAGCCGTTGTGCTCGTAGTGACCGGAGAAACCGCTGCACACCACGGGCCCCTGGTAGATGTAGGGTCCAGTGGGCTTGTCCGACGCGAAGCAGACGATGCTGGAGCACCAGCTGTCGCCGTTCAGGCTCATGTAGCAGAGCCACTTGCCCATGGTGGGGTTATAGACGATGTCGGGCGCCCACTGGTTGCCGATGACCTCGAAGCCGCTGTTCTGCCAGCCGTGTGCGTCGAAGTTGGGGAAATCGACCTCCTCGCCCTGGTAGTTCTTCACGCGGGTCACTGCCTGGGTGCTATATGCATAGGAACAAGCTACCGAGGTTCCGCTCTGGTTGGCAAAGAATCCTGTGGTCCACTGCCCGACGGAACTGACGCGCGCAGGCTTGCCCTTGATGTTGGTGATCAGACTGTAGTAGTAGCTCGCCATGTCGAGGTGGGAACCTAACATATAATAGGTAGTGCGGTATTTGCTCGAGACAGTATCGGCAAAGATAGATGGGTCGTGCACGGACACGTGGGTCTCGGTCTTGAGACTGTAGGCATTGGCCAACGAGTCGTCGTTCAACTCTATGACATCGGCCCACAACGTACCGCCCACCGCGAACATCATCACGGCAGCCAGCACACGACGAGCGCTGCGACCTGCTGTCGCGGCCCTGCATACCATATCATTCTTTGTGGTATTTATTCTGCAAAGGTAATCCATCTTCATGTCTCTATTGTGTTTGTGAGGGCTTTGACTCCCTCTCTATACTGTGTTTGAGAGGGGAACGACACCACTCTCTATCGTGTTTACGAGGACAAAGATAACCACTTTTTAAGGTTACCGCCAAATGTTTTTTTAACTTTTTTTACAATAACCCCCCATTTTAACTATTTGAACACCCTAAATGAGACAATAGTTCATCCATAATCAATATTTTACCCCCTATTTGAACCCCTTACGAATGCAATTGAACAAAAATAATATCGGAATTGGACAAAATTAGCAAATGCAAAATGAATACCGACACAAGGCCAAGATAGTAAAAGGGGCGCAGAAAGGGAGTAAAAGGAACGATACATTTATTTTAGAGCAGAATGTCACATGATCAGTACATGGGTATTATCACATTTTCACCCGTCCCCCATCGTTCCGCGATTGTTTCAGGGTTAGTGTACGATTCAATAGGGATGACCAATCGCACACCAATCGCATTCCAATCGCACACCAATCGCACTATGAGCGTACCCACATGGAAGAGGTTATTGTAAGGGGACTCTCCCCGACCCTCCCTAGGAGGGAGGGAGAATTAAATATAGCATCGATGATGGAAAAACCATTTTGAGGCACCTCACAGGAGAGAGAATTAAATACAGCATCGATGGTGGAAAAACCATTTTGAGGCACCTCACAGGAGAGAGAATTAAATACAGCATCGATGGTGGAAAAACACATTTTCCACCGTTTCCAGTCCGGCAGCACGCCGAAGGTGTGCGAGAATACAGGCGGGGGGTTCAACCCCCGCTCCCGCCGCATTGAGCGCAGGAGATTGTATCGGCACGCTGAAAGTGTGCTAAGAATATATAGGGGGCAACGCCCCCGTAGCGCAGGATAGGTAAAATCACGGCATTTGATCACCCATTACATTATGGTACGTCATTATTCTCATTTCCACGTATTTATGGTGCTGCCCTTTCTCTAAGTTTGCACCCTGGGGGCGACGCAGTCGCCCATAAGTACAAAAATAGATAAAAATAGATAAAAATATAAACAACTAAAAGACTATTTTTCTTACCTTTGTTGTAAAAAGGAAGAATTGGTCTGT
>JAILKE010000026.1 GCA_024694125.1 Bacteroidales bacterium | reverse complement strand
GGTCCAGCTACGGCATTGGCCTCCAGGACCACGACGAGCTGGCCGTGGAAGGCGCGCATGGTGGGTTCGGTGAATACCTCGGTCGATGTGGCATCGCCGTTGCAGCAGGCCTTGAACGATGCCGACTTGCCCTTCACCTTGAACTGCAGCTGCGTGTCGGCATCTGGGCAGACGTTGCCGTCCTTGTCCAGGATGCGCACTGTGTAGAAGGCCAGGTCCGGGCAGTCCGTAGCGCGGCCCTGGGCATCGACCGGCACGACGGACATCTCGGTGCGCTCAGGCACCAGTTCGATGTGATGCGGACGACCGGCAGTGGTGACCACCTGCGTGGCTGCCACCTGTCCCAGCGAGTCGTAGGCTACCACCTTGATTTCGCCTGGCTCGTACTTCACGTCCATCCAGCGCAGGCGGTAGCGGTCCAGACGGTTCTTGCCGCGTGGGGCATCGCCATTGGCGAACATCGAGTGACCGCCCCACGGCATCGGTTCCTTGTGACGCTCGGCGAGGAAATCCTCCATCGTGACGTCGCACTTCTTGATGCGGCCCTGGCTCTTGCCGTTGACGAACAGCTCTGCCTCGGGGTAGTTCGTGTAGCAGAAGACCGGAGTCACCTCACCCTCTCTGCCCGCCCAGTTCCAGTGGGGCAACAGGTGGAGCGTCTCGCGCTCGGGTGCCCAGTGGGTACGGTACAGCCAGGCACGGTCCTTGGGCAGGCCAGCCAGATCGTAGATGCCGAAGTAGCTGCTGCGCGATGGCCAATACTCATCGTAGGGCGTAGGTTCGCCCAGGTAGTCGAAGCCGGTCCAGACGAACTCGCCGATGACGCGTGGCTCCTTGTCCTGCCACATCCAGTCGTCGTCGGGCAGGTTGCTCCAGATGCACGACTCCAGGTCGTAGCTCGATATCTGTCCGTCGTCGTAGGCAGTACCGTGTACCTCCTCGACCGGGAACTTGTACTCACCGCGGCTCGATATGGTCGATGCAGTCTCCGAACCGAGCACTATGCCCGATGGCGACTCGGCCAGTCCGCGCTCATAGACGTGCAGGCGGTAGTTGAAGCCGGGCACGTCGGTAGCTTGCCACACGCCGCTCTTCATCGGGCCCTCGCCACGGTCCATACCCTGCGTGCAGGGACGGGTGCCGTCCAACTGGTGGATGAGCTGCTGTATGGTGCGTGTGTAGTGCAGTCCGGAGGCGCTGTTCTGCTCGGGTATCTCATTGCCGATGCTCCACATCACGATGCTGGGATGATTGCGGTGCACCTTGATGAGGTTGGTGAAGTCGCGCTGCCACCAGGGCTGTCCGTCGGCATTGACCGATGTGCGGTCCACCTCGCGGAAGAATCGGGCATAGCCGTTCTTGCACTTGCGGCTCACCCACATGTCGCACGACTCGGCCATCACCAGCATACCCATCTCGTCGCAGATGTCCATTTGCCAGGGTGCCGGCATGTTGTGTGCCGTGCGGATGGCGTCACAGCCCATCCATTTGAGCAACTGCACCTGGCGGCGGAAAGCATCCTTGTAGAATGCGGCACCCAGTGGGCCCAGGTCGTGGTGCAGACACACGCCCTTGAACTTACGCACCTGTCCGTTCAGGCGGAATCCGTCGGCATCGTAGCTGATGCTGCGCACGCCTACCTGCGTCTGCTGGCTATCGACCACCTTGCCATCGGCCATCAACTCACTGTGCAGCTGGTACAGCACGGGATGCTCGGGGCTCCACAACTGGGCACCGGACAGGATGAGCGTGTGGTTGGTCTCGTTGCTGCGATTCACTTCCGATGTATGTTCAGCCACCTGCTTGCCATTGTTGTCCAACAGGCGCTGGCGCACGGTGTAGCGCGTCTTGTCCCCCTTGTCCATGTGGGTCAGGGTCGATACGAAAAGTCGAGCCTGGGCAGCCTGCGTGCCGTCGGCATTGATGCCGCTCACCATTGTGGTACGGGCGAAAGTCTCCCACGTGTCGAGATAGGCTGCCGGATGCAGCACCAGTCGCACGGGGCGGTACAGTCCTGCGCCGGGGTACCAGCGGCTGGACTCCTCTATGTTTTGCAGATGTACGGCCAATGTATGTTGACCGGGCTGCAACACCTTATCGATGTTGAGGCGGAAGGTATTGTAGCCATACGCCCAGTAGCCCATGTCCTGACCATCTATCCATACATGCGCCTCGGACATCGCGCCGTCAAAGACTAGTTCGCCGTGGCTGTATCCCTCGGGGATGTCGATGGTGGTACGGTACCAGCCCTCGCCTATCCAGGGCAACGAACCGCTGCGGCCGGTCTTCTCGGTGGCCTCCTTCTCGCCGTTCTGCTCGATGCGGACCACCTGTTTGTCTATGTCCTTGTCGAAGGGTCCACTGATGGCCCAGTCGTGGGGCACGCTGACCTCCTGCCACTTCGAGTCATCGAAGGCAGTCTGGTAGGCCTCGGGCGCACTGCCGCGCTGGAATCGCCATCCACTGAGCAAAAGTTGTTCGGTACTCTGTGCCAATGCCGTAGCAGCACAGGCCATCACGATGAACGTGGTGCAAATGTGTTTCATAGTTGCGTCTATATGGTTGTATGGATGTGAATAAATGTGTCGGTTTTTGGTTGTTCAGGTGCAAAATTATACAATTTTGGCCAATATTCCAACGCTATGCCCCATATTTTTACCATTTATTTTGGTATTTACGCATAAAAAGAGTATTTTTGCCGTTGCAAATTATCGTTTTACTATGGCAGACAACTACTTGGAGAGACAATACGCCGCCTACGAAGAGCGTAAGAAGCAATTGGGCAAACCTAAACCCAAGAGTTCCGTCAAGTTCTATACCCGACCGGGAAAGAAAACCGAGAAGTAAAAGTCCCCCAATGGGGACGCTAAAAGTCCCTTGCAGGGACGCTAAAAGTTCGCTACGCTCACGCTAAATGGCCCAATGGGCCGCTAATCCCCTCCACAGAGAACAGAATTTCGAGTGAAACCTTAGCGTGAAACTTTTAGCGTGAACGAAGTGAACTTTTAGCGCGCAGCTTTTAGTGGCCATAGGCCTTTTAGCGTGAGCGCAGCGAACTTTTAACGGCCGAAGGCCATTTAGCGTGAGCGAAGCGAACAAACTTAACTTTATATTATCCTTTACTTATGAAACTGATTTTCAGACTGGCAGCATTGCTGCTTACCGTAGTGACCCTCTCGGCCTGCTCACGGTCTAAGGAAGAGGCCCTCGCCGACCTCGAGAAGTTGTACAACGAGACCGCTGCACAGTGCAGTAAGTTCTCTACTGGCGATTGGGATGACTACGAGAGCGAACTCAAGGACATCGAGGCTGACCTCGACAAATTCGAATACACAGCCCAGGAGAAGATCCAGATTGGCAAACTCAAGGTGAAGTGTGCCGCTCTCAGCCTCAAGGGCAAGGCTGCCAAGGCTACCGAAGCTGCCGGCGATGCTGCAGCTGATGCTGCCAAGGCCGCACAGGAAGCTGCCGAGGAGATCTCGAAGGCTGCACAGGATGCCGCCGAAGATATCCAGGACGCTGCCAAGGACCTCAAGAAGTCTATCGAATAATCGTCCCTCCCACCCAGGCCTCCACTCTGAACGCCTGGAGTACACATTGACCCACCATCCCCACAGGATACAAATAGCAGACGGGTGTGAAACCATTAATCAGTTTCACACCCGTCTGTCGTATATATTGACGTATCTATCAGCTATTCCTCCGACCCCCATTGCAGTCCCATCGGAGTGCGGTTATTGTACGATAACCTTGGGATGACCAATCGCGCTCTGACCGCATTCCAATCGCACACCAATCGCACTATGAGAGTAGAGATAAGAGACAAAGGGACAAAGGACAATGGGACAAAGGACAATGGGACAAAGAACAAAGGACAATGGGACTGAATGTGAGCCTATGCCCATAGGGGAATCCCTCACTCTCCCCACAGACGTACGCGCGGAGCATCATACTCTGTGGCTGTTTCGCCTCCTGTTGGGACATAGACTTGCTCGGGGTAACCCGACGCGCAGACGATGCTGCTGATTTCAATTTGTACGATGGTGAAAGTGGGTTGGATATATGTACGTTTCATAATGTTACTGACGGATTAAGATGATTTTACCTTGATGAACAGAGAGGCCGGGACGAAGCGAACGCGCTGCAGCGCGACTGCCGTCCAGAGTGTAGTATGCCCCATCGGCCGATGAGGTGGCACGACAATCCTCGATGGCCGAGACAGGCACCTCCTCGTCCATGCCATCGATGGAGAAACGGATGCTGGGGGCCAGATAATCCACTACGGGAGTACCATCCTTGTTCTCGATGGACATGTACCAACGCTGGGGCTTGAGCGACACCGCACTGGAGGCAGGACGCTTCAATCCACCGCCAGCCATGGCATAGTAGGTATGGGCAAACATCTCGTCGCCCGACACACCGTCATAGGTGCCGACGAAGGTGAACCGCTGCGTGATGGACGAGCACTCGATGCTGTTCTGCGCAGCAGCCTGAATCAGTACGTCCGGGAGACTGAGCACTACCGAGTCAGCCACACTGGCCTTGATCAGGTAGGGATAGTTAGGCTGGGTAGAGCCCGATACGAGGGTGAAGAACTCCATCTTCGTGCTGTCAGCCACACCATCCTGATTGTTGTCATACTGGTGGGTATCGTTCATGGCAGCCACTTTCAGTCCGTGGGCCGTGAGCGAGTCCACAGGAATGGCGAAAGGCACATAGAGCGACTGCCAGTTGGTGTTCTTGAACAGACGAGTGTAACGGACCGAAGTCGTCACCTCGAACTGCTGTGTGTAGGGTTCTCCATCGACGATGTTGCCCATCTCGACTATATTCTGGAAATTCCAATATTGGTTGCTGGAATAATTAGCACTGCAATCCAACGGCACATAGAGAGTGGCGGACTGGTAGTTCGCATCGTCAAAGGACTTGGTAATCTGCAACATGAATGGCGGAATCTTTTGGGGGAAGACTACCCTCTCCAGGTTAGTACATCCGCCGAAGGCGTTTCTGCCCAACACAGTGAGACTCTTGGAGAGGATGACACTGGTCAGATCGGTACAACCATAGAAAGCCTCGGGATTGATGGTCATTACGGTACTGGGGACAATGACATCGGTCAGAGCCGTGCACCCCTTGAAGGAATGATAGTTGATCTTGTCCAGACCGTCGGGCAACGTGATGCTGGTCAATCCTGTACAATCCATGAAGGCGCTGTCCAGAATGGTGGTAACATTGTACGTGGTGCCATCGTACACTACCGTACCCGGAATGACTATGTCGCCGCTGTACTTGCGCCCTTCACTGCGCAGGTCCGAGACGTGAACTGATGTGCCGACTGTCTTGTAGCAGATTCCATCGGCGGTGAAAAAATTACTCTCTCCATTGGCTACTGCAGCTTGAGTAGCCCATAGGAACAAACTTAAGCCCAAAGTTCGTAAATAGAAATGCATTTGTTGAATAAGTTAAATTGGTTAAAACAAAGTTTCATCTATCGCAATGCCATATCGGCAAAAAACGGCGCAAATATACACATAATTTCTAAATGCCGGAATATTCGATGCAAGAAAATTCATTTTTTCTTGGAGTTTTTGCTCAATTTTCAATTTTTACTATACTATTGCAATCCCCGCATACACATTTAAGGCTCACATATTCATCAATTAATAGATATCGAGAAGCTGTTGCACGATACTGGTTATCGACCCAGCACCCTGTTTTATGGCAAAAATACATAGAACAAGACAGATTCTGTGCATAGATGTATATTGGACAAATCAAAAATATATTGCTCATATCCATATAACCTTACAGCCCCAAAAGCCAACTTCCTCATATACTATTCTGCCTATTTTCAATACTTTTCAACTAAAATAATAAAGGAAACTTGCGAATACAGCAAAAAATACATAACTTTGCGCGGGAATATATTTGCGAGGCGCAGGTATATTGACCCACAACATTCAAGGCTATTGTCCGTAATACAACGAACACTCTTACACACATGAAAAAGATTTTCCTCACAGCACTGTGCGCATTGTGTGCCGCCATCATGGCCGATGCACAGACTCGCGTCACCATCTTCGGCGACAGTTATTCAACGTTCGAGGGCTATCTGACCCCATCCACCAACGAATCGTGGTACTTCACCCCCGAATCGTCCCACCGCCACAAGGGCAATGACGTCACCAAGGTAGAACAGACCTGGTGGTGGCAGGTCATCGACCAGATGGGATGGCAACTGGAGATGAACAACAGTTACTCGGGCAGCACCGTGGGCTACTTCGGCTACCAGAACGAGAACTACCAGCCCCGTTCATTCAATACCCGTGTGGAGAACCTGGGCGAGCCGGACATCATCCTCTCCTGCTGCATCACCAACGACTCGTGGACGGGCGAGAAACTCGGCGAGTACAAGTATGCCAACTGGACGGAGAACGACATGTGGTACTTCCGCCCCGCCATGGCGCGCCTGTGTTCGATGTTGCGCCAGAACTATCCGATGGCCAAGACCTACATCATACTCAACACGGAACTGCGCCAGGACATGTGCGAGTCGCTCCACGTCATCTGCCGCCACTACGGACTGCCCGTCATCGTCCTGCACGACATCGACAAGCAGGTGGGCCACCCATCCATAGCCGGCCACCGCGCCATAGCTGAACAGGTAGTGAAATATCTAAAGGAGGAAAAACGATGAAAAAGATTTTCTTGCTCCTGGCAGCCCTGTTGTGCCTGGTCATCATCCCGCTGGTCACAGTGCAGATGACGACCGATGCCGCCGACGAGATTCGGCTGCCGGCTGTGATAGGAGACCACATGGTGTTGCAGCGCAACAGCCAGGCCCGGCTGTGGGGTTGGGCCACTCCCGATGCCGAACTGCGCATACAGGCATCGTGGGACGATGCCACCTACTCCACCCGCGCCGATGCCGATGGACGTTGGCAAGTGAACATACCCACCGGCGAGGCATGCACCACGCCGCAGCAGATAATGATACGCGGAGCGGGACGAAGCTCGCACAACGCACGCACCATCAACGACGTGCTGATAGGCGAAGTGTGGCTGGCATCGGGCCAGAGTAACATGGAGATGCCGCTCAAGGGATTCCCGGGCTGTGCCGTGCAGGACGGACTGAACGATGCCATCACCGCCAGTCAGCGTTCGCCCTACGTCCGCATGATGAACGTCCGCCTGGCGCAGTCGGGTCACGAACTGGAGGACTGCCAGGGCCAATGGATGGACAGCAGTTACCCGAACACGATGGAGTGGAGCGCCACCGCCTACTACTTCGCATCGACCCTGAGCCAGGCGCTCGGCATGCCTGTGGGTATAATCAATGCAGCCTACGGCGGTGCCACGGTCGAGAGCTGGACCAGCCGCGACGTCCTCGCCCGATACCCGGACATCGACCTGGACACCACTCATATATGGGCACAGCAGCCACAATACACCCGCCCGCTGCTGATGTACAACGCGATGTTCTGCCCCGTGCGGCACTACACCTACCGCGGCATCATCTGGTACCAGGGCGAGAGCAACGTGGGCACCGGACCCGCCAGCACCAACTATGCCGAGAGACTGGCCAATATGGTGCAGCTGTGGCGCGACAGCATCGGTCTGGGCGATATTCCGTTCATCTACGCCGAGATTGCTCCCTACCAGTACGAGGGCGAACAGTACGAACGCGCCCCCTACCTGCGTGAACAGCAGTACCGTGCACAGTCACTCATCCCGAACAGCTATATGATATCGACCAATAATCTGGTCGAGCCCTACGAGAAGTACAACATCCACCCGCGCCAGAAGAGCGTGGTGGGACAACGCCTCTGCTGGGCAGCCCTGCACAATACCTACGGCATGAAACAGGTTTGCTGGTCCGGTCCGCGGTACAAGGACCTGGAGATACGCCGCGACACCTGCGTGGTGGGCTTCACCGACCTGCAAATGGGTATATGCCGCAACTACGACATACAGGGATTTGAGGTAGCGGGCGCCGACCGCCGCTTCTACCCCGCCGACGAGGTCCTGTTCCGTTGGCAGACCAACCAGATGCTGGTACGCAGCCTGCGTGTGCCTCACCCCGTGGCAGTGCGCTACTGCTTCCACGACTGGCAGCCTGGCACCGTCATAGGCGGCAACGAACTGCCTGCCTTCCCCTTCAGGACCGATGATTGGGAAACAAAATAAAGGTATTTAAAAGGGAGTGAAAAAGGAGTGAAAAGGGAGTAAAAAGGTAATGAAGGGACGATACAAACGCCTTATGAACTCCCGCCAGTTATAACAAACGTCCCTTTCTCTCCCCTTCATAACCTTTTCACTCCCCTTTTATAACCCTTCTATTATATAGCAATTAAATCATACAGATATGAACAACTATACCAAAGCCCTCACCCTGCTGGGTGCCGTTGCTCTCATCAGCAGCTGTAGCCAGATCAAGCAGGAGGGCAACCAAGTAACTGTGAAAGTCAAGGAGGGCGACGCCAAACTGGTGCGCCTCGAAGTGATGGGACCCAAGATAATACGCGTGAGCGCTACGGCCGAGGAACAGTTCGCCGACAAGCCATCGCTCATCATCGTGCCCCAGCAACCACTGGCCGAAGCCATTCAGACCACCGAACACGGCGACACCGTCACCGTCCAGACATCGGCCCTGAAGGCACACGTGCTCAAATCGACCGGCCGCGTATGGTTCACCGACCTGCAGGGCGACGAACTGCTCTCCGAACAGGAGCAGGGCAGCAAGCGCTTCACCCCCTACGAGTGTACCCAGACCGTGTGGAAGCACAGCGAGGGCAACACCACGACCGACGACAACAGCGTAGGTTACAACGACCAGGCTGTGCCCACGCAGTACAAGGGTTGGACCACACAGGTAGTGTTCAACAGCCAGGGCGAGGAGGCATTCTACGGCCTGGGACAACACCAGGCGGACGAGTGGAACTACAAGGGCCGCAACGAGGAACTGTTCCAGTACAATACCAAGGTATCTATCCCATTCGTGGTGTCCAACCGCAACTACGGCGTACTGTATGACAGCTACTCTATGATGCGCTTCGGCAATCCACGCGACTACAGCCAGTTGCCTACCCTGTTCAAGCTATACGACAAGGAGGGCAAGGAGGGCGCCCTGACCGGTACCTACTCGGCACCTGGACAGGAGACGCTGGTACGCCGCGAGGAACGCATCTACTTCGAGAACCTCAAGTCTGCCCGCGACCTGCCTCAGTTCCCATTGGCACAGGCTACCGTGGTGTACGAGGGCGAGATAGAACCACGCAGCAGCGGCGAGTACCACTTCAGCCACTACTACAGTGGCTACCAGAAGATATACATCGACGGACGCAACGTATATCACGAGGATGTGGCTGGCACGGGCCGTCCGGACGACCAGACCATCTGGCGTACAGCCTGGAACCCCAATGCCCGCAAGTTCAAGCTGGAGCTGGAGGCTGGACGCCGCTACAAGATCCGCCTGGAGTGGCAGCCTGACGGCGGCGAGGCATACTGCGGCCTGCGTGCCCTGGCCCCCACATCGCACTACGAGCAGCGCCAGCTCTCACTGTGGAGCGAGATGTCGCAGCAGATGGACTACTATGTGATGTTCGGCGACAATATCGACGAGGTAATCAAGGGCTACCGCCAGTTGACCGGCAAGGCCCAGATCATGCCACAGTGGTTGCTGGGCTACTGGCAGAGCCGCGAGCGCTACAAGACCCAGGACGAGATCCTGGATGCGTTGAAGGGCTTCCGCAAGCGCCACATCCCTATCGACAACATCGTGATGGACTGGAACTACTGGACACCCGACCAGTGGGGCGCATTCGAGTTTGACCCGACCCGCTTCTCGGACCCCAAGGGCATGATCGACGAAATCCATGCACAGAATGCCAAGATAATGATCTCATGTTGGCCGAAATACTATCTCGGTACAGAGCACTTCAAGGAGCTGAACGAGATGGGCGCCATCTACCAGCAGAGCATCAAGGACACGCTCATCGACTGGCTGGGATTCAAGTACGCCTTCTATGACGCCTACAACCCCGAGGCTCGCAAGGTGTTCTGGAACCAGTTGTGGGAGCATCTCGGCACCATCGGCATGGACGCCTGGTGGATGGATGCCTCCGAGCCTAACATACGCGACTGCACCGATATCCCGTACCGCAAACTGCTGTGCGGACCTACCTACCTGGGCTCGTCCGACGAGTACTTCAACGCCTACAGCATCGTCAATGCCGAGGCTATCTACGACGGCCAGCGCCAGAAGAACGACAACCGTGTCTTCCTCCTGACGCGCAACGGTTTCGCCGGTCAGCAGCGATACAGCACTGCCACCTGGAGCGGCGACATCGGCACACGCTGGGAGGATATGAAGACGCAGGTCACCGCAGGCCTGAACTTCTGTATCTCGGGCGTACCATACTGGAGCCAGGACATCGGCGGATTCTCGGTCGAGAAGCGCTATGAGCGTGCACAGCGCGAGTTCGAACGCACCGGCCGCGAGAGCGAGGACCTCAAGGACTGGCGCGAACTGAACGTACGCTGGCACGAGTGGGGTGTCTTTGCTCCTATCTACCGCTCGCACGGTCAGTTCCCATTCCGCGAACCATGGAACATCGCTCCCGAGGGCCATCCTGCCTACAAGGCTATCTGCCAGCAGATCGAACTGCGCTACCGCCTGATGCCTTACATCTACTCGTTGGCCGCCATGGTACACTTCGACGACTACACGATGATGCGTCCACTGGTGATGGACTTCGGCCACGATCCTGGCGTACGCGACATCGGCTATCAGTTTATGTTCGGCCCTGCCATCATGGTCAATCCTGTACTGGAGTACAAGGCCCGTCAGCGCGACGTCTATTTCCCACGCGTAGTGTCTGGCAAGACCCGCGGCCTCAAACCATGCTGGTACGACTTCTACTCGGGCATCATGGTATCCAAGGGTACCGACGTCCGCCTGTGCGATGCTCCTTACGACCGCATCCCGCTCTATGTCCCATCGGGCTCCATCCTGCCTGTAGGTCCTGCCATCGAATATACGGGACAGAAGCCTGCCGACTGCCTGCGCGTATTCGTATATCAGGGCTCCAACGGCGACTTCACCCTCTACGAGGATGAGTGCACCAACTACAACTACGAGAAGGGCGCATTCAGCAAGATCCGCTTCACATACGACGAGAAGAGCCACACCCTCAGCATCGCTCAGCGCGAAGGCTCCTTCCCCGGCATGCTCGCCGAGCGTGAGTTCATCATCGTGCCTGTCAACCCTCAGCAGCCTCAGGGCTTCGATCCTGATGCCAAGGGCATATCGGTACGTTACAACGGCGAGGCGCAGCAGATCGAGTTGCCCGAGACCAAGCATGCCGAGGTCAGCAGCAAGGCTCCTGCCCGCAAGTC
>JAILKE010000080.1 GCA_024694125.1 Bacteroidales bacterium | reverse complement strand
CGAATTGATAACGAACAAGATGCCAATAAAATAGAATTATAAGAATTAACTATTAACACGTTATTTCTTGAAAATCACTAGAATTTGAGAATTATAGGAATTAACTATTGAAACGTATTTTCTTGAAAATCACTAGAATTTGAGAATTATAAGAATTAGTTATACGGAATTGTATAAGAATCACCGAATTAAACTAAATTATACGAAGCTTCGTTATGTTTTTTCGCTTTCAAAAAAAACAATAAACGGAACGTCAAAGGACGTAAGTCCAACCGAACCTTCGAACCAATTCCTGCAATAAATTTCTATCCCGGACTGGGATGTTGACCTTGACAATCTCCCTTTGATTATCTCGCTCAGCAATTTTCTTGACATCAAGATTATACTGGGTCTGTAAATTCATCCAAACATCAGCAGAAATAGACAAGGCTTTTTCCAATGCCACTGCCACACTAAGCGAGACAGAACGTTTTCCGTTTATTGTCTCGTTCAACACAGAGGGAGAAACCCCCATCTGACGGGCCAACTGTCTCTGAGTCATCCTTCGTGCAGCCAATTCATCCTTAATCATCTCGCCAGGATGAGTCGCTTCAAATGGAATACAATTTTTCTTATTCATAGTGCTTAGAAATCTCAAATAACAATGCATCAACAACTATACCGCTTCCATCGGGAGAAGAATAAAAAAGAAGACGATATTGATAATTTATCCATACCACATCAACGCCTTTCAAATTGCCTTGCTTCTTCTCATAGTGAAGAGACTTAATGAGATAGAGATCTTCTATCCGTCTCGCAGCTCGCAAGTAATTCACGACCTTGATATACCGCTTAACGATATCCAAAGATAGACGTTTATACTTTTTGTCTTCTGTTTTTCTTGAGGTATATAAATCCTCCAATGCGGAGTCTTCAAACTGGATGTTCATTGTTATTTATGTTACAATGCTGCAAAGATAAATAATTATTTCAAAATAATTAGCATTTTTGAGAATTATTCTGCGAATTTACTATCTTTTAATTATAAAAAACGTCGAATGACACATGAATCCGACAATAATAGCAGGAAATAAATTTCGATTCTTAAAACTACCTCTAAAAATTCAATAGGTATTACAAGGGTATTATATCCCTATTCCACCTTGAGGCGCATCTTGATATGTTCGATGTTGTCCAGGAGGAAGACGTCGGAGCAGGCGACGAAACCCAAAAGTTCGTAGAAGTGGCGGGCATAGAGCTGCGCCTCGATGGTGATGTAGTCGGCATGGAAACGGTCACGGGCTATGCGGATGCCCTCGCGCATCAACTGGGTGCCCAGACCCTGACGACGACGGAGCGTGAGTACACGGCCCAACGAACAGTCGGGGAAGGCGACTCCCTGGGGCAACACACGCAGATAGGCAGCGATGCCCTGGTCATCGTGCAACCAGAGGTGATAGGCATTCTGGTCCCTGTCGTCCAGGTCCTGATAGGGGCAATTCTGCTCCAGAACAAAGACGGCATTGCGCGCCTGGAGCAAGGCATAGAGTTCATCGACGGAAAGTTCAGAATAATGTTTTACAGTCAATTGCATAGGAATAAAAAAGGTTAAAAAAGGGAGTAAAAGGGGAGTGAAAAGGGAGTAAAAGGGACGATACAAATGCTCACGGGAGATTCACTCCTGCGATACAAATGCTCATGGAAGATTCACTCCTGCAGTTGCGAGTGCTCCTTGGCACCCCATTCACTACTGAAAGTGAAGGAGAGTGCGGGTGCAAAGATAAGCAGAACTTTCGGGATTTGGAACGATTTGGTCGAAAAGATGAGCCATAGCATAACAAAAAGATAGAGAACCGCTCCGTTTGCGTACGAAATGGACATCGGACAAAATAAAAAACGGAACAAAACGGTGCTCAATGCTCTAAAAATCCGTTGAGCTACACAAAAATGACGTCGTGCAACAAAAAAAACGGCAGAAACAGCCCAAAAGTCGAAAAAAATCAGTACCTTTGGCGCGAAAAAAAAACACGCGACACAATTATTCGCACGATAATAGAAACAGAAACAGCTTCGCCGCAGTGGCGGAGGGAAAACTGATACAAATGAACAAACTCTCTTTTTTATGGAAAACAGGTGGGCTATGTGCCCTGGCTCTGATCGCCTCCACCGCAGAGGCGAAGACCGATGATGTGCCTGTAGATTACTCTTACTGCGGTTACAGGGCATCGAACGACACACTGCCCACCATGACTACCCTGCTGGTAGTGCCCCGACAGGAGGGCGACATGACCCAGGTCCTGCAAGCGGCCATAGACCAAATGGCCCAATCCAACCAACGCGGTGCCATACAACTGGAGGAGGGCACCTACACCCTGAACGGACGGCTCAAGATACGTCACCGCGGCACGGTGCTGCGCGGCGCCGGAGCCGACCGGACCAAGCTGGTATATCAGGGCACGAACCGCGAACCAGCCATCCTCATCGAGGGTGAGCCCCTCACATTGGGCACCGACACCATCCGTCCTGACGCCGACGGCAAGTGGACAGTGGGCAGTGCCGAGGGCATAGCCGTGATACACGCCAGCACCAAGCAGTGGATAGCCGACCATGACTGCGACATCTACGGCGGCGGCATCAGTGCCCTGGGTTGGAAACCAGGTGACGTGGATGTGGTCTGCCTGCGCAACGTCGAGACCGAACCTGCCAAGAAGAGCACCCCAACGAAGAAATCGCTCGATGCCCCCCTGCCCATGAACTGGGGCGAGGACGAGGTATTCGGATTCAGCATCAAGAGCCAGTACAACGTGACCGACTGCGGTGTGGAGGACCTCACCATAGTGGCCGACGTGCAGAGCAACAACCCCAAGGACGAACAGCACCTGTGGACCGGCATCAGCATAGAGAATGCTCAGGACTGCTGGGTACGCTGCGTCAACTTCGAGAACCTGGCAGGCAGCGGCGTCATCGTGCAGCCCCGTGCCCGTCGCATCACCGTGGAGGACTGTATGTACCGTCACCCCGTGAGCGAGGAGGCCAACTGGCGACGCAACGCCTTCTACGTCCTGGGCCAGCAGGTACTGGTACAGCGCTGTGTGGCTGACCATGCACGCCACGCCTTTGCCACCGGATGGGCTGCTGCCGGACCCAACGCCTTCGTACAGTGCGAGGCACGCGAGGCCATCAGTTACAGCGGCGCCGTCGAGGCCTGGAGCACAGGCCTGCTGATGGACATAGTCGATATAGACGGTCACGACATAGTGATGGCCAACATCGACCAGGACAACAACGGTTCGGGATGGACCGCAGCCAATGCTACCTGCTGGAACTGCACCGCTGCCGAGATAATGTGCTCCAGCCCCGATACATTGAACCCCAACCGCGCCTACGGTTCGTGGTGCCAGTTCTCGGGCAACGGAATATGGAAGGAGACCAACAACCACGTCAATCCACGTTCGCTATACTATGCCCAACTGGAGCGCCGACTGAAGGAGGCTGGCGACACCGCCCTCCTGGCATACATGGACGGACGCATCCTGCCCCGCAACCTGCAGGCATCGAGCAGCCCTACCTACGAACAGGCAGCCGAAGCCGCACGTGAGGCTCGCGAGGTACCCCGCCTCACACTGGAGAAGTGGGTGACCGACAGACAGAATGAGAGGGCAAGTACAAAGGGACAAAGTACCAAGTACAAAGTGTTTGAAACAAAGGACAAAGGACCAAGTACAAAGGACAATGGACAAGGACTGTTCACCATCCAGAATGGCCGACTGCTGCGCCAGGGCGAGATAGCCACAGGCGGCAAGTACAACACACCGTGGTGGAGCGGCAAGACCCGTCCTAACTTCCTGGAGAAGAAGGCCCAGCCTGCATTGACCCGTCACGTTCCGGACCGCGAGGGCACCGGCCTGACCGACCGCATAGACAGCGTGGTGGCGTTCATGCAGCGCAACAACTACCTGGCCTTCGACCAGTGCTACGGTCTGTGGTACGACCGCCGTCGTGACGACCACGAGAGAGTGCGCCGCCGCGATGCTGAGTGCTGGGCACCCTTCTACGAACAGCCCTGGGACCGCACCGGTCAGGGCGAGGCGTGGGAACGCCTGTCCCGTTACGACCTGACCCGTCCCAACCTGTGGTACTACGACCGTCTGCGCCAGTTCTGCCAGGCTGCACCGGACCGTATGCTCTACCTGGAGCACTACTTCCAGCACAATATCCTGGAGGCAGGCGCCCACTGGGTCGATTGTCCATGGCGACCGGTGAACAACGTGAACCAGACCGTCTTCCCCGAACCAGTGCCATTCACGGGCGACAAGCGCGTCTTCGTGGCAGAGTGGTTCTACGACGAGCAGAATGCCACCATGCGCGACCTGCACCGCCAGTACATCCGCGAGAACCTGGAGCGATTCGCCGACTGCCCGAACGTGGTGCATCACATCAGCAACGAATATACCGGTCCGCTGCACTTCACCCGTTTCTGGCTGGAGTGCATCGCCGAGTGGGAGGCCGAGACCGGGCGTCATCCACTCGTGGCACTGGCCTGCACCAAGGATGTACAGGACAGTCTGCTGGCCGATGCACAACTGAGCAAGGTCATAGACATCATCGAGATACAGTATTGGTTCTACCGCGTGCCGGACAAGCGCAACCCAAGCGACATCTGGGCTCCAGGTGGCGGTCTCAACATGGCTCCACGCCAGCACATGCGCCGTCAGCAGGTAGGCAAGACCGGCTTCAACGAGGCCTATCGCAGTGTATATGAATACACCAGCCAGTACCCAGACAAGGCTGTAACGTTCTACGCCCAGACCTATCCATCTCTGGGTTGGGCCATACTGATGGCTGGCGGCTCCGGCTGTGAGGTGACCATCTCGGACCAGAAGTTGCGCCAGACTCTGCCTTCGCTCCGTCCGCTGGATGCCCCTGTGGCCAAGCAGCTCAAGTCGGAATCGGCCGCACTGCTCTACTTCACCGCCGACGGAGATGCCCAACTGTCGGGCATGAAACCGGGCAAGTACAACCTCATGGAGGTAACCAAGGACGGCGCCACCAAACGCATAGGCAAGGTTACGGTTGCCGCCGACGGCACTGCCGCCATCCCTGCCCAGGAGGGTCAAATCCGGTTCGTGACGAAATAAATCTTTTATACCTTTTTCTCCATTTAAAATAATTATGCACAAGATATTTTCGATCATATTCGCAGGCCTATTGGCCACCACGACAATGTCCGCACAGAACGTGCTGGTACCCGAGAACAAACAAGCCCGTCCGATGAACCAAGTCATGGACGAGGTGGCACAGCGCTTCGGCGTCAAGTTCAAGTACAATATTGATACAACTGGCGTCGTCATCAACTACGCTCCGAGCCGCATACGTCCCTACAGCATCGAGGAGACATTGAACAACATACTGGCTCCACACGACTTCAAGGCTTGGGACCAGGGCAGGAACATCTGGAAGATCAAGCCCTACGAGTACCACCGCCGCTACGATGCAGACGGCCGCAAGATGGTCGATTACCTCAATTCCCTCTATAGCAACAAGGAGGAATGGACCCCACGCCGCGATGCCCTGCGCCGCGAAGTGCGCGAACGCCTCGGCATCGACTCCCTCCTGGTACGCTGCGTACCACTCAAGCCCATCCTGGGCAAGGCGCGCAAGATGGACGGCTACACCGTACAGAACATCGCCCTGGAACTGCTGCCAGGCTACTACGTGTGCGGATCGGTCTATGCTCCAGCCAACAGTGTGGCTCGCAAGCAGGTAGCACAGAAGGGCAAGTACCCAGTCGTCATCTGCCCTAACGGACATTGGACCAACGGCCGATATAACGGCGACCTGCAGAAGCGCTATGCCACACTGGCACGTATGGGCGCCATCTGCATCAGCTACGACATCTTCGGATGGGGCGAGTCACGCCTGCAGGTAGGCAAGGATGCCCACGCCACCAGCATAGCACACGTGTGGCAAGCCCTGTGCGGCGTACGTCTGCTGGACTACGCCCTGACGCGCAAGGACGTCGATGCCACCCGCGTAGCCAGCAATGGCGGCAGCGGCGGCGGTACCCACGCAGCCCTGCTGGCAGCCATCGATGACCGCTTCACGGCATGCTGCCCCGTGGTATCGGTGTGCAGTCACTTCGACGGCGGTTGCCCCTGCGAGAGCGGCATGCCCATACAGTACAGCCAGGGCGGCACCTGCAACATCGAGATACTCGCCACCTTCGCGCCCAAACCAGTCATGCTGGTAGGCGACGAGGGAGACTGGACCCACACCTATCCCGAGATAGAGATACCCTACCTGAAGCGCATATACAGTTTCTACGGAGCCGACGACCAGTTGCAGACCGTATGGTTGCCCAAGCAGCGTCACGACTTCAACCAGGACAAGCGCCAGGCGGTCTATGACTTCTTCGCCTCGGTATGGAACCTGCCCAAGGAGAACCTGGACGAGAGCCGCGTGACCATCGAGGAGGAGGCTGCGCTGCAGAGCTTCGGCAGCATCGACAAGATGCCAGCCGGTGCCCAACGTAACATCAAGGCACTGATCGAACAGAACTTCGACAAGGAGATGCGCCAGACCTACTTCGAACTGCGCTGGGCAGCCGGACTGGAGGAAAAGGCCCGCAAGTGGTCGGACAGCCTGCACCTGGACGATGCAGCCAAGACCGAGCGCGTGCGCAAACTCATCGAGACTCACCTGAAGCGCGTCACCAAGTGGCACAATGACCACGTAGGCGAGTGCCCCGCAGGCATCAACCCTCGTACCGGCGAACGTCTCCGTGAGGTGGACCGCCAGATCATCTGCGATGCTGCCCAGCCCAAGTCATACCACACAGACCTGATGGATGGACTGCGCAAGGAACTGACCGAGGAGCAGGTCATCACCATCCTGGACCAGTACACCATAGGCAAGGTCGCCTTCACGATGAAGGGCTACAAGGAGATTGTGCCCGACATGACTGCCCTGGAGGACAGCGTGTGCCGCGCATACCTGTGCGAAGCGCGTGAGATGGCTATTGACTACAAGTCGATGAAGGAAATATCGGAAATCTTTGCAATATACAAGGACAAGTGCGAGGAATACTTTAACAAGCATGGTCGCAACTGGCACGATATGTACAAAGCCTATTACAACAAACGCAAAAAGAAGCATTGATTACTAAACTATTACAACTAAAGCGGCAAGGCAGCACCCCCGCAAACCGGGGTGCTGCAAGCCACATCACGGAGAGAATGTGGTGCGCCCTTGCCCTGTGGGCCTGCTACACACTGACGACTGCCCAAAGCGCTCTCCACATACAGATGTACCCTGCACAGGACAAGATCTCGCAGACCAAGATTTCACACTTCGTGCAGGACAACAAAGGATACCTATGGTTCGGTACCCTGGATGGACTGGTGCGCTTCGACGGACAACAGACTCAGATCTACAAGACCTACCCGGGTGACAGCGTCCACGTGGGCAACCACCGCGTGATGAAGCTGCAGTGCACACGCAGCGGCAACCTGTGGGTCAATACCTACGGACGGCGCAGCTACCTGTTCGACACGGACCACTACCGGTACATCGACGTGCTGGGTCCCTATACGACCGAGGTGCGGCAACTCTATGTACTGGACAACGGCATAGCCTGGGCTCACGCCGGGGACGGCAAACTGCTGCGCGTGGACGAACAGGTGTCGCCCATACAGGTGACTCCGGTCGAACTGCCCTTTGCCTGCCGGGAGATATATGACGTCAAGACGGACTATGCCGGCAACGAATGGATCATGACGGACCGCGGATCGTACATCTACACCCGTTCCCGTCAGGTGGGGTCCATACCATACAGGTTCCTGGCCAACATGGGACAGCACCTGTACCTGGCCACCACGGACCATGTATATGACTACCACATCAACACCGCCCAGGAGCTGGACCTGCACCTGCAGTTGCCCGAACCGATCAAGGAACTGATAAGCCTGCCCAGCCGCACCCTGCTGATGCGGATGACGACGTACGTGAGCCTGTACCACATCGATACGCAGAAGCTCAACACCTACTCACTGGATGTGCACGGCGTCAGCTACGTGATGGAGGATAGCCACCACCGCATCTGGATACTGGGCAACAGGGACGAGATATACCGCATCGAGAACGATGAACTGTTCCGGGTACCCTACATCGGCAACCGTACCAAGGTGGGTTCGACCGACATGCACTATGTATTCGAGGACGACTACGGCACGCTGTGGCTGCAGTCTGGACGTGGTCTGCCCCTCTCCTACTACGACCCGACGGACCAATGCCTGCACCAGGGATTCACCTTCGAGGACGGCCAACGCCGCCCCATCGACATCTATCTGCGCAGCGGCGGACTCGATGCCCAGCACAACCTGTGGGGCAACGTGGACGGTGTGGGATTCTGCTACTGCTCCTTCGCCCGGCAGCGGGTATCGTTCATAGGCAAAGAGAATGACCACACCCCTGGTGCCGATGCCAATGCACTGCTCGTCGATCACATGCATCGCCTGTGGATAGGCTGGCGCAACTCGCCCAAGAGTGAGACCGGCAACATCAACCTGTACGACTCGCTGCACCACCTGATAGGCTACATCGGGGCCAATGGAGCGGTCACCACAGACCGGAGCCAGGCACTGCAACTCAACCCGAACTGCATCGTCCAGGATAGTCACGAACGTGTGTGGTTAGGTACGCGCAATGCCGGCCTCTACGTGCTGGAACGGCTCAACTCGACCTGTACCAACTACCGCATCTACCACTACATGCACTCGGACTATGACTCCACCACCCTGGGGGGCAACTACATCATGGACGTGCTGGAGGACCACAACGGCAAGGTGTGGATAGGCACCTACGGATACGGCCTGGACTGCGTGGACGAGAGCCGCGGGTTGTCGCACCTACAGTTCATACACACTCCGGGATTCGGTCTGGCGGACAGGCACATACGCACGTTGTACGAGACCAGCAAGCATCGTCTGCTCATCGGCCACAACAACGGTCTGTGGGTAGGTGACCTGGACAAACCCGAACTGAAACTGTACCTGAACCAGAGTTCGAACCGAGCCAACTGCCTGTCGAACAACAACGTGACCGACGTGACCGAACTGAGCGACGGACGCATAGCCATTTCCACCTTTGGCGGCGGCATCAACCTGCTGCCATCCAACTTCGGGGTCAATGACTCGCTCCAGTTCACCTGCCTCAATGCCCGCAACAGCAAACTGCCCGACGTGGTGCTGTCCGTCACACAGGCGCCCCGCGGACAGATATGGGTCGTGGGCGAGAACAGCCTGACCTACTACTCGCCGGAGTTCGTGCCGCTCAGTTCCTATCTGCGCAACACGACCTGCAACGAATGTGCACCTGTCATTGACCGTCGCACCGAAGACCTGTGCATGGCGACCAAGCATGAGGTGCTCTGTCTGGACGACAATGACAACCGCAGCAGCCGCTTCGAACCGAACATCGTCTTCACCGAACTGATGATGCACCGCAACGATACCACATCGGCATGCACGCAGCTCACTCCTGCCGACAGTTCCCTGCATTTCAAGGCCTCGGACAGGAACTTCACCATCCACTTCTCCGCTCTCGACTTCGAGAACCGGCAGGGCATACTGTATGCCTACAGGCTCCTGCCGAAGATGGACCAGTGGATTCCGCTGCAGAACCAGTCATCGGTCACCCTGGCCGAACTGCCTGGCGGAGACTACACCCTGCAGGTGCGCAGCTCCAACAGCGACGGTATATGGAGCAGCCGCATGGTGGAACTGCACATCAGCATCGGACGGTATTACTACGAGACTATATGGTTCAAGATGTTGCTGTGGACGCTGGCTGCCTTGTTGTTGGGCCTCACCATCTACACCATCATGCACAGGGTCAACACCAAACGCAAGTTGGCGATGCAGAACCAGATATCGGAGGCCAAAGTGAAGTTCATCACCGAGGTGACCCAGCGGCAGGACACTGCCGACGAGATATTCACGCGCAAACTGATGCGCCTGGTTCAGGAAAACGTGATGAACGAGAACTTCAACATCGAACAAGCAGCAGCCGAACTCAACCTGAGCTACCCCGTCCTGTACCGCAAGGTCAAGTCACTGATGGACATGACTCCGGTCGAACTGGTGCGACAGGTGCGTATGCAGCGTGCCCAGCGCCTGCTGACCGAACGCCCCAACATGTCGATAGCCGAGGTGGCATCGATGTGCGGATTCGGTTCGCCGCAGTACTTCAACCGCGTGTTCAAGGAGATGGCTCAATGCACTCCTGCCGAATTCAAGAAGAAGGCCCAGGCTCAAAAGGCCCAGGCCGACAATCCCACGACTGAGAGTTGAGAATAAAAAAGGATGCCCGTCCATGACGAGCATCCTTTTTTATTTATTACCCAACCGATTATTGGGCAATCATAGTGACACGTTTCCAGAGTTCCTGATTCCACTCCGAACTACCGGGTGAACCGGTCTCGACGCCGAACTTATAGTAGAGCGTGATGGTATTGACATCGGGCATGTTGTAACGCACGAAACTCTCGTGGCCATTCAGTGCCGGCACGTCGGCACAACTCTCGATGTGCTCCACCTGCATGGTATCGCCCTGGATGGTGTAGGTTCCGTAGTGCAGCACCTTGGTCGCAATCTGCGAATGTTCATCCCGCTGCACATTGAGCAGGAAGTAGGTGCCATCGGGCATGATACACTTATAGCGTGAACGTGGCGTCTGCGCGGTCATGGTGATACCTGTCTCGTCGTCGATACTGTCTTTGACCTGTATCTGTTGCCATAGTCCGACGATGTTGCTTGACTCGATGATGTGTGGTACTTGGACTGGAGCTTCGGTGGTTTTGGGCTGGGTACAAGATGTAGCAAGCAGAATCAATCCTGCTGCCATTGAGGCTAATTGAAAAGATTTATTCATAATGTGTCCTAAATTAAGGTAATTAAAAAAACTGATACATTTAGTGGTCGTGTAGGAACTCCAACACCGCAAAGATATAACTTTATTCGACATTTTAGCCTTTTTTTGTATAAAAAAGTTGAAAATAGATACATTTTCGCCCAAATTAGCCTGTTTTAAGCCAAAAATTATTATCTTTGCGCGTATTTCAATATACAAAAGGACAATTATTGTACAACAATACTAAAAACAAGACAAATGGCAAACGTAGAATTCAAATACGCTCCAATGTTCCAACTTGGCGAGGACAAGACCGAATACCGCCTGCTCACCAAGGAGGGTGTAAGCGTAAGCCAATTTGAGGGTAAGGAGATCGTGAAGGTCTCTAAGGAGGCCCTGACCCTGCTGGCACAGCAGGCTTTCCATGATGTAGAGTTTATGCTGCGCCGTGAGCATAATCTCCAGGTAGCCAAGATCCTGCGCGATCCTGAGGCATCGGAGAACGACAAATATGTAGCACTGCAGTTCCTCCGCAATGCAGAGACTGCTGTCAAGGGTGTACTTCCATTCTGCCAGGATACCGGTACCGCCATCATCCACGGCGAGAAGGGTCAGCAGATCTGGACCGGATTCGAGGACGAAGAGGCTCTGAGCCGCGGCGTGTTCAACACCTTCACACAGGACAACCTCCGCTACAGCCAGAATGCCCCTATCAACATGTACGACGAGAAGAACACCAAGTGCAACCTCCCTGCTCAGATCGACATCGAGGCTTGCGAGGGCGCTGAGTATCGCTTCGTGATGGTTGCCAAGGGCGGCGGATCGGCCAACAAGACTTACTTCTACCCTATGACCAAGGCTACCATTCAGAACGAGGGTACGCTGCTGCCATTCCTGGTCGAGGAGATGAAGCATCTGGGCACTGCAGCCTGTCCTCCATACCACATCGCTTTCGTCATCGGCGGCACATCGGCCGAGAAGAACCTGCTCACCGTCAAACTGGCCAGCATCAAGTACTACGACAGCCTGCCTACTACGGGCGACGAGACGGGCCGCGCCTTCCGCGACATCGACCTGGAACAGAAACTCCTCAAGGAGGCATACAAGATTGGCCTGGGCGCTCAGTTCGGTGGCAAGTATCTGGCACACGACATCCGCGTCATCCGTCTGCCTCGTCACGGCGCATCCTGCCCTATCGGCATGGGCGTAAGCTGCTCGGCCGACCGCAACATCAAGGCCAAGATCAACAAGGACGGTATCTGGCTGGAGAAGATGGACGAGAACCCAACGGAGCTCATCCCTGAGGAGATGCGTCGTCCTGGCGAAGGCGGCAAGGGCATCGAGATTGACCTGGACAAGGGCATCGACGCCGTACGCAAGGAACTCTCCAAGTACCCCGTTTCTACCCGCGTCAACCTGAAGGGCACCATCATCGTAGCCCGCGACATCGCTCACGCTAAGTTGAAGGCTCGTCTGGACGCTGGCGAAGGTCTGCCTCAATACTTCAAGGATTATCCTGTACTCTACGCAGGTCCTGCCAAGACTCCTGAAGGATTCCCTTGCGGTTCCATGGGCCCAACCACTGCCAACCGTATGGACCCATACGTTGACGAGTTCCAGGCCAATGGCGCCAGCCTCGTGATGATTGCCAAGGGCAACCGCACTCAGCAGGTAACCGACGCCTGCCAGAAGCACGGCGGCTTCTACCTGGGCACCATCGGCGGCGTTGCTGCCGTCCTGTCACAGAGCAGCATCAAGAGCATCGAGTGTGTCGAGTATCCTGAACTCGGCATGGAGGCTGTCTGGAAGATCACTGTCGAGAACTTCCCAGCATTCATCCTGGTCGATGACAAGGGCAACGACTTCTTCAAGCAACTGAAGCCTAACCCCAACTGCTCTATCCTGAAGTAATTATTTTTCTCGCAGAGTGCAAGTGAGTGGGAAGGAGTTCTGATTGTTGATAATCAATAATCGAGCAGAAACTCCCTTACACTTCTTTCCACTCTGCGAGATAATCATCCTATAAACTCTTTTATGAAAATTGAATTTGGCAAGCATGTAAGCGTAAGCTACAAACTTACCGGGTGGGAAGCACCCGAGAACCCTGAGGCAGAAGTAGAAATCGAAGAGATCGAGGAGACCAAGCCCGAGAAACCATTCCAGTTCATCTATGGCGTCGGCCAACTGATAGCTGGCTTCGAGAAGAACATCGAAGGAATGGAGGCAGGCGGCAAGTTCGACTTCACCCTCAGCCCAGCCGAAGCTTACGGCGAGTACAAGGAATCGGACGTGCATCAGGTATCCATCCCAATGAAGGAACTCAAGCAGGGTGGTTTCCCAATGGAATTCTGCAAGGTAGGTTGCGAACTGCCACTGCAGAACCAGAACGGCGAAATAATGCAGAGCGAAATCGTCGATGTCAAGGCAGACGAGGTGCTCTGTAAGATTGACTTCAACGCTCCATTGGCAGGTATGACCCTCCACTTCGTGGGCGAAGTAGTCGAGGTACGCGATGCTACCGAAGAGGACAAGATCGAATATATGAAGCAGATGACTGGCGAAGCTTCGTGCCACTGCGGCGGCAGTTGCGGCGGTCACTGCGGCGAAGGCGGTTGCAACTGCGACGGCGGTTGCGGTGGCTGTGAGGGACAGGAAGGCAAAGGCTGCGGCAATTGCAATTGCCAATAAATAACGGGTTGAGCCTATGAATTCTTTCGGCAAACTATTTACGCTTACAACGTTCGGTGAAAGCCACGGCACTGCTGTGGGCGGAGTCATAGACGGGATGCCAGCCGGCATCCCCTTTGACGAGGCATTCCTGCAGGCTGAGATGGCTCGACGCCGCCCAGGACAGTCGGCCATCACCACTGGACGTCAGGAGCAGGATCACGTCGAGGTGCTGTCTGGTATCTTCGAGGGACAGACGACAGGAACGCCTATCGGCTTCGAGGTGCGCAACAACAACCAGCACTCACAGGACTATGAGAACATACGCAACCTGTACCGCCCCAGCCACGCTGACTACACCTACACGCAGAAGTATGGTCTGCGCGACCATCGCGGCGGCGGACGCAGTTCTGCCCGCGAGACATTGAGCCGCGTCGTAGGTGGCGCCTTTGCCAAGATGGCACTGCGCGCCATGGGTATCTCTGTACAGGGCTACACCAGTCAGGTGGGTGACATCATCCTGCCCGGCTCGTACCTCGATTATGACCTCGCCGTTGCCGAACAGAATGCCGTACGTTGTCCCGATGCAGCCACTGCCGAACGAATGCAGCAGTTGATACTGGACGTCAAGGCTGACGGTGACACCATAGGAGGTGTCGTGACCTGCGTTGTGCGCGGCGTACCTGTCGGACTGGGCGAACCTTGCTTCGACAAACTGCACGCCGCCCTGGGTCAGGCCATGCTCAGCATCAATGCCTGCAAGGGCTTCGACTACGGAATGGGCTTTGCCGACTGCGGTCGTCGCGGATCGGAGATGATCGACACCTTCGTGGCTGATCAGGGACACATCACTACCCTAAGCAACCACAGCGGCGGCATCCAGGGTGGTATCTCCAACGGACAGGACATATACTTCCGTTGTGCCTTCAAGCCCGTGGCCACGCTCCTGCGCGAAGTGGAGACCGTCACCATCGATGGAAAGGCCACTACCCTACAGGCACGCGGACGTCATGATCCCTGTGTACTGCCCCGTGCAGTCCCCATCGTCGAGGCTATGGCCGCTATGGTCATACTCGACTATTATCTGCAATACAAAGCCCGCCTACGCTGATAGACACCAGTCCAACAGTGGGGCATCAATATCCAGGTCCAATGTGGTCGAGACTCTATACAATGTGCTTGCTGGTACTGCTGTGCGCGTCTTGTCATCACCGAGACAAAACGCGCTACTGCACATCGGACCAACACACTCTGCTCGTCTATATGATAGCCGACAACAGCCTGTACCGCTATGCAGACAGCAATCTGCGACAGATGCGCAACGGCCTGTTGGACAGCGAGACACCTGTCAATCTGGTCATATACCGGGACAGCAAGACCGCACTGAACACGCTGCCTCAACTCTACCAACTCAAACGCCGTGCGGACAGCAACCGCACGGACACTGTCTGGATCAAGAAGTGGTCCGAGGACGTGGACTCGACTGACCCGGAAGTGATAGCCGAAGTGATGCGGCTCACGTTCGAACGTTTCGATACCCCCATCAAGGGGATGGAGATATGGAGTCACGCACTGAGTTGGATTCCTTCGGATGACTTCCAGAGCAGTCTTGCCACACGGGCATTGACCTCGATAGGCGAAGACGATGGCCACCAGTCCGACCTGTGGGAACTGCGCGAAGGCATGGAGCAGTCGGGCGTTCATCTGGACTATATGATGTTCGATGCCTGCCACATTGCTTCGGTCGAACTGGCCTACGAACTTCGCAATCAGACCAACTACCTATTGGCGCCACCCACAGAAACAGCAGGAGCAGGCTTCCCCTATGCCGCTATGATTAAATCCCTCTCCGTCATACAGGGACCCGACAGACTTGTGGATGGTCTGAGTGCAGCGTTGGGAGACTATCAGGCACAATATGCATCGTGCGGCACAATGTCGCTGATATGTACGGATCTGATTGAGAACCTTCTCAATGCCTGCCAGCAACTATCCAATCAAGCTACTGAGGTACTGAATTATTGGGCACAATATCCAGCGCAATATCAGCAAGGGATGCAGCAATATGGCCGATACATTGCGACGGGGTACGACTACCGATACCTCTTCTACGACCTGGAGGAATGGAGCGAGGCCCTTGCCACCCAGGCGGGATTGTCCAACGACGATGTAGTCAATGCAATCCAGGACTGTGTCATCGACCATTACTACAGCAAAGAATGCAACTTCGGTGACGGTGGCTCGATTATCCACTTCAACAAGTGCTGCGGCCTCACGGTCAGCATCCCTCAGTTCTGGCAATTGTCCAATATCAAATATCTGGACGAAGCCTACGACAGACTTCAATGGAAGTTGAGTGATTAAGGGAAGTGACAGGGATGTAACAAAGAAGTGACAAAGAAGTGACAGGGAAGTGACAAAGAAGTGACATGGAAGCGACAGGGAAGAGACAAAGAAGCGACAGGGAAGTGACAGTAAAAAAAGGCCCCAATCAAACAATTTTGATTGAGAACCGATTTAAAAAGAAAAAAGGGTAAGCTCTCCATATCGCGCCGCTACAACCTCACGCCCTTGCTACGGTCAAGTCCTGGGGGATTAGAGGGAGCATGCCGTATGGCACTTACCCGGCCGCAAAGATAGCAATAAAATCCGAGCCGACCAAGAAAAAATGCCAAAAAAGTGCATTCTGATAGCAAATAATGCCCAAATTGATATATAAACCGACCGAAAAAGACTATTGAACATGACAATAGAGGAAAGAATAGCACGGCACAAAGCCGTAACACAATATACGATGTATGCCTCACTTCTGTTTGGCCTGTGGTTCATTGCAGAGTATATGTACATTGTCTATACGATGGGGGGCAATCCCATTTACACGATAATGCGGGTGCCCCTGTCACTATTGACCCCTGTCCTACTGTTCTTCATCGTGAAGCGCATACGTGACATCTTCTACCAGGGATATGGGTTCCGACGCATGCGCGGATGGTTCCTGTGTATGCAGGTGATGTTCCTGGCGGGAATGATTGAGGCCATGGGACTCATTGTGTACAATAAATGGATCGATCCGGACAATCTCATCACAATGCACGCGATGCAGGAGACCGAGAACGAGAACCTGATCAATCAAGTGGACCAGCAGTTGCAGAGCGGTGCCGTGAATGGTTCTATACGAACGGCAATGGAGTCAATGCAAACAGTGCTGAAGCAGAACCTGAACGCCCTGAAAGACATGAACATACTCACTCCGTTCGAGGCTGGCGTCGGGCAGTTGTCCAACGACGTGATGCTGGGTATGCTGGTAGGCATCCCCATCTGCCTGATACTGTATCGCAAGGAGACGGAGAACGACAACTTCACTCCACAAGAATAATCGACTACGACACAGATATATACAATAATAGACTACAACAACTCAGATATATATACATAATGGATATTTCAGTAATAGTGCCCCTATACAACGAGGCCGAGTCGCTGCCCGAACTGGCAGCCTGGATAGACCGCGTAATGCGTGCCAACAATTACAGCTACGAGGTGATTTTCTGCAATGACGGTTCGACCGACAACAGCTGGCAAGTGATACGCCAACTGCACGAGCAGTATCCCGACATGCACGGTATGGCATTCCGCACCAATCACGGCAAGAGTCCAGCGCTGCATGTAGGCTTCGGTATGGCCAAGGGCGACGTGGTCATCACCATGGACGCCGACCTGCAGGACTCGCCCGACGAGATTCCGGAGCTGTACCGGATGATCAAGGAAGAGGGCTACGACCTGGTGAGCGGCTGGAAGAAGAAACGTTACGACCCACTCTCCAAGACCATTCCGACCAAACTGTTCAACGCCACTGTCCGCTCGGCATCGGGCATACACAACCTGCACGACTTCAACTGCGGCCTCAAGGCCTATCGTGGCGAGGTGGTCAAGCATATCGAACTGTACGGTGACATGCACCGCTACATCCCTTGGTTGGCCAAGAATGCCGGCTACAAGAAAATCGGCGAGAAAGTTGTCCAGCACCAGGCGCGCAAATACGGCAAGACCAAGTTCGGTCTGGACCGTTTCGTCAATGGCTATCTGGACCTCATCACCCTGTGGTTCCTGAACAAGTTCGGACAGAAGCCTATGCTGATCTTCGGTCTGTGGGGTACCTTCATCTTCCTCATCGGCCTGATAGCGGTACTCTTCATCGTCGCACACAAGGCCTACATCCTCTTCACCGCAGGTCACGGCACTCTCATCACCGACATGCCAGCCTTCTACATCGCGCTGACCAGCATGATACTGGGCGCACAACTCTTCGTGGCAGGCTTCCTGGGCGAACTGGTATCGCGCACATCACAAGACAGAAACAAGTATGACATTGCAGAGACTATATAATCGGGTACGTCGCCACATCTGGCTGTGGGGCATATTGACCATCTGCGCCCTCGGTCCGATGCTCTCATCATGCGGCAACAATGGCTGCGAGGAGACCCGTGAGTCGTACCTGCTGGTGCAGTTCAAATCGACCTCAGGACTGTCGCTCGACCAACTCAGCACGTACGGTGTCGTGCAGGACGACTCTATCGTCTCCATATTGAGCAGCGAGAGCAAGCCTACCGAGGTTGAGTTCACACTCAGGCCCGACACCAACTACACCCAGTTCCTGCTCAACTGTATAGCCAGCGAATTGACCGACACGACGCAGTACATCAGCATGCTGCACCTATGGTATAGCCGTCAGCCATACTTCCTCGACATGGAGTGTGGTTGCAGCATGCAGTATATGATCGATTCTGCCCGCATCGAGGCTGTCTCCAGCAGTTCGACCGACTTGCAGGGCCAGACCAAGAAGTTATTCCGCGACTGTACTATCAAAAACTACCACATCATCAATGAGGAGAATGTCAATATCATCCTGGAGTATTAACCCACACTTCACGCACATGCTTGCCTCGTACAGCCTACTGCACAGATCGCTCTTGTTGTTGGCCGGAATGATGGTGAGCGTGGCTGTATGGGCTCAGGGCAGCAGCATACCCACCACCTCTGCCGTACGCGAACAACGCGAGGCTGCCGTAGTGGAGGAACTGCTGGAACAACTGCCCGAAGGTCAGAAGTACCGCTATCCGCTGCTCAACGGGCTGAGTGTATCGTTCAATCTCTTTCCACCCGTCATCGACCTGCTCGGCAAGGACTACGGCAACTACGAGGGCACCCTCACACTGGACCTGCATCACCGTTTCCTGCCACAGGTATCAGCGGGTGTAGGCTACTGCAATACGACGAGCGACGACATCGGCTACACTCACACGGATGGTACATTTCACGGTATGCGTTATCACAGCAAGATGCGTCCTTTCATCAAGGTTGGTATGCTCTACAATTTCAAGTACAATGACATCAAGCCCAATGACTTCTACGGTGCTGTACTCCGTTTCGGATATGCCTACAGCAAGGCAGACATCACCAATATGGGTTACACCGATGCTGTGTGGGGTTACTATGGTCCAATCGAAGCCCGCGGCCTAGAGTTCCACTCAGTCTGGATGGAGATGGGCGGTTTCATCAAAGTGCAATTGGTCAAGCACTTCTCACTTGGCTGGGACCTCACTTTCCGTCCTTTCCTCCACAAGGGCAAGGACTCACAGGGCAAGCCATACTTCGTTCCCGGCTATGGTACAACGTCCAACCTGTTTGGATTCGGCTTCCACGGGTATTTCGATTTTTAAAGGGAAAAATTTATTAAAGGATAAGACGAAGGTATCGTCCCTGTCAATTCCATTAAATAAGCATTATGCGCAAATATATTTACGTTATTATTGTATTGTTATTCTGCGGTATCGGCTATTACCGATGCAAGGCCGGGGACACTGTACAGACAGACACCCGAACAGAATACCGCAAACTGCAAGGTTCAGTCTTCCATACATTCTACCACATCACCTATCAGGGCTCGCGCGACTACAGTCACGAGATAGACTCGCTCTTCAAAGTCTTCGATGGCAGTCTGTCCATGTTCAACGACACATCGATCATATCACGCATGAACAGCAATGACCCATCGGTCGTAGCCAATGACTACTTCCGCACGGTGTTTGAAAAAGCGTGCTACGTATCAGGGCGTACAGATGGAGCCTTCGACATCACCGTCGCACCATTGGTCAACCTATGGGGCTTCGGGTTCAAGAACAGCGACAAGGTCACCCCACAGGCCGTGGACAGCATCCTGCAGTTCGTCGGGTATCAGAGCGTATCTCTCTCGGCCGACGGTCATCTACAGAAGAAAGACCCTCGCACCATCCTCGATGCATCGAGCATAGCCAAGGGATATATGAGCGATATAGTGGGTGACTATCTGCATGAGCAGGGCATCCAGAACTATATGGTCGAGATAGGCGGAGAGATAGCCCTGCGGGGCGTCAACTCGCGCGGCAATGCCTGGACCGTAGGCATAGCCCGTCCCGTGGCCGACTCATTGCAGCAGGAACACGGCTACCAGGCCTACCTGCAACTCTCAGCAGGCGGACTCGCCACGTCGGGCAACTACCGCAACTTCTACGAGAAGGGCGGCAAACGCTATGCCCACACCATTGACCCTCACACCGGCTACCCTATTCAGCGTGACGTTCTATCGGCCACCGTCATAGCAGCCGACTGCATGACTGCCGATGCCTTTGCCACCTCATTTATGGTACTGGGCAAGGAGAAAGCTCTCCAGGTTATGGCCAATGAACCAGGCGTCGAGGGTTACCTCATCATCCCTTCTGCCTCGGACTCTACCCAACTCGAAGTGGTCTATTCCGCCGGATTTGAACAATATATAAAAAAACAATAATAAGGACTAAGGGACAAAGTACAAAGGACAAAGGAAAGATACAAAGTACTAAATTTTATACTTTTATCTACAATAGACAGTTGTATCGTCCTTGTCACTTCCTTTTCAATTCTTTGTCAATTCCCTGTCACTTTCTCTTAAAATATAAATTTACTACATTGGATCCAATCGAACTTTCACTACAGATAGCAATGGAGGGTCACGCAGGTCAGACTGACCGCGATGGCCATCCCTATATATTGCACCCACTCACAGTAGGCCTGATGGGCCACACGGATGAGGAAAAAATGGCGGGCTTCCTCCACGACGTTGTCGAAGACTCCGACATCACTTGCCAAGACCTGTTGGACCGAGGCATCCCCGAGGGAATAGTCCGTGCCGTCGATATACTCACCCACAAGCCAGGCACTGACTATTTCGACTATGTACAACGCATCATCGATTCGGGCAACCCCATCGCACTGCAAGTCAAGTACAACGACCTGCAGCACAACTTCTCACGCGGCACAGGCTACCCCGAACTGCAGGCCAAACACGGCAAGGCGCTACGTATGGTACAGGAGGCTGTCGATGCCTGCTCTCGCATCGACCTCTACCAAGCACCATCGGACCCCAACATCGGCGTGGGCATCTTCGCCTGCGGCTGTTTCTGGGGCACACAACATCAGTATGACCGTATGCCGGGCGTGCTTCGCACTCTGGCGGGCTACACCGGCGGCGAGGAGGAATACCCAACCTACGCACAGGTTCGCGATCACCTCACCCATCATGTAGAGGCCGTCATCGTTGAGTATGACCCCAAGCAAGTCTCGTACACCCAGCTGTGCCAGCTCTTCTTCGAGATACACGACCCCGCCCAGACCGATGGCGTCGGCCCTGACCTCGGTCCTCAGTACCGCAGTTGCCTCTTCTACCGCAACGAGGAACAGAAACGCGATGCCGAGGCTGTCATACAGGTACTCCGTGACCGTGGAGACGTAGTCAATACGCTCCTCCTCCCAGCCACAGACTTCTACATTGGCGAGAAGTACCACCAGCAGTACTACGACAAGACTGGAGGTGAACCCTACTGCCACATGCGCGTCAAGAAGTTCTGACCGCAGGCTCTAAAATAAACATATAACAAACGGACTGAAATCGCATATCCTGACGATTCCAGTCCGTTTTGTAATGTTTTTCCATCAATATACGGAAGGAACAAATGGGAGATTAAAATTACAAAAGTAAAGGTTTTCAGCTAAAAGCGTGAACATTTGGACAATAAAACGGGAGATTGTTTGAAAAATTGAAATCTTTTCATTAACTTTGCTCGCGCTAATGGCAACGAAACAAGACCTTAAAACATATTATTTTAATATATTCAGATGAAGAAGCAACTTAAGAAAGTGCTCGTACTCGGATCGGGTGCCCTGAAGATAGGGCAGGCTGGCGAGTTCGACTACTCAGGCAGTCAGGCCCTGAAGGCCCTGCGCGAAGAGGGCATCCGCTCTGTACTCATCAACCCTAACGTCGCTACCATCCAGACCAGCGATGGCATTGCCGACAAGGTGTACTTCCTCCCTGTCAACACCCACTTTGTTACCGAAGTAATCAAGAAAGAGCGCCCAGACGGCATCCTGCTCGCTTTCGGCGGTCAGACTGCACTGAACTGCGGCACTGAGCTCTATCTGTCTGGCGTGCTCAAGGAGTACGGCGTCGAGGTGCTGGGCACCAGCGTCGAGGCCATCATGAACACCGAGGACCGCGACCTCTTTGTCAAGGAGTTGAACAAAGTCGATCTCAAGGTTCCAGTGTCACATGCTTGCGAGACAATGGAGCAGGCTCTGGATGCAGCCCGCAGCATCGGCTATCCTATCATGATCCGTTCAGCCTACGCGCTGGGAGGACAGGGCTCGGGCGTATGTCCTGACGAGCAGGCCTTCATCGAGGTGGCCGAATCGGCCTTCACCTTCGCACCACAGGTTCTGGTCGAGGAGTCACTCAAGGGCTGGAAAGAGATTGAGTTCGAGGTTATCCGCGATGCCAAGGACCGCTGCTTCACCGTTGCTTCGATGGAGAACTTCGACCCACTGGGTATCCACACGGGCGAGTCGATCGTCGTTGCTCCTACCTGTTCGCTCACTGACGAGCAGGTCAAGATGCTGCAGGACATCGCCGTCAAGTGCGTACGCCACCTGAACATCGTGGGCGAGTGCAACATTCAGTATGCATTCAATGCCGAGACCAACGACTACCGTATCATCGAGATCAATGCACGTCTGTCCCGTTCGTCGGCCCTGGCATCCAAAGCCACCGGTTATCCGCTCGCCTTCGTAGCAGCCAAGATTGCCCTGGGCTACAGCCTGGACCAGATCGGCGAGATGGGCACGACCAACTCGGCATACGTTGCTCCAACGCTCGACTACATGATTTGCAAGATCCCACGTTGGGACCTCACTAAGTTCGCCGGCGTGAGCCGTAAGATCGGTTCAAGCATGAAGTCCGTAGGCGAGATCATGTCTATAGGCCGTTCGTTCGAAGAGATGATACAGAAGGGCCTGCGCATGATAGGCCAAGGCATGCACGGTTTCGTGGGCAATGACCACACCCGCTTCGAGAACCTCGATGAGGAACTCGCCAACCCAACTGACCTGCGTATCTTCGCCATCGCTCAGGCTCTCGAGGAGGGATACAGCATCGACCGTATCTACGAACTCACCAAGATTGACCCTTGGTTCATCGAGCGAATGAAGAACATCGTCGATTACAAGCACAAGTTGGAGGGTTACAATGCCATCGAGGAGGTTCCTGCCGACGTACTGCGTCAGGCCAAGGTGATGGGCTTCTCGGACTTCCAGATTGCCCGTTTCGTGATGCACAAGCACGATGGCAATATGGAGCAGGAGAACCTCGCCGTACGCGCTTACCGCAAGAAACTGGGCATCCTGCCTGCTGTGAAGCGCATTCCTACCGTAGCCAGCGAACATCCAGAATTGACCAACTACCTCTACATGACCTATGCCGTAGAGGGTTACGACGTCAACTACTATAAGAACGAGAAGTCGGTCGTCGTGCTCGGTTCGGGTGCCTACCGTATCGGCTCGTCAGTCGAGTTCGACTGGTGTTCGGTCAATGCCGTACAGACTGCACGCAAGTTGGGCTACAAATCGATCATGATCAACTACAACCCCGAGACCGTATCGACCGACTACGATATGTGCGACCGCCTCTACTTCGACGAACTGTCGTTCGAGCGCGTGCTCGACGTGATCGACCTGGAGTCACCACGCGGTGTCATCGTCAGTGTGGGCGGACAGATTCCTAACAACCTGGCTATGAAACTGCACCGTCAGAGTGTACCGATCCTGGGCACCTCGCCAGTCAGCATCGACCGTGCCGAGAACCGCGGTAAGTTCTCGGCCATGCTGGACCAGCTGGGCATCGACCAACCTAAGTGGAGCGCCCTGACCTCAATGTCGGACGTCAAGCACTTCATTGACGAGGTTGGCTATCCAGTACTGGTCCGTCCATCGTACGTCCTGTCTGGTGCTGCCATGAACGTCTGCTACAATGACGAGGAGTTGACCCGCTTCCTGGAGGCTGCCAGTGAGGTATCGAAGGAATATCCTGTAGTCATCTCTCAGTTCATGACCGAGACCAACGAGGTTGAGTTCGACGGTGTCGCTCACCATGGTGAGGTCATCGAGTACGGTATATCGGAGCACATCGAGTATGCAGGTGTACACTCGGGCGATGCCACTATGGTCTTCCCTGCCCAGCAGATCTCGTTCGCTACCATCCGACAGATCAAGAAGATCAGCCGCGCCATAGCCAAGGAGCTGAACATCTCCGGTCCATTCAACATCCAGTACCTCGCCAAGGGCCGCGACGTCAAGGTCATCGAGTGCAACCTCCGCGCCTCACGTTCGTTCCCTTTCGTAAGCAAGGTCCTGAAGTGCAACTTTATCGACACAGCTACGCGCATCATGCTCGATGCTCCATACCAGAAGCCGGACAAGTCGGCATTCGACATCGACCGCATGGGCGTCAAGGCCTCGCAGTTCTCGTTCGCCCGTCAGCAGAACGCTGACCCAGTCCTGGGCGTAGATATGTCTTCGACCGGCGAGGTAGGCTGTATGGGCGATACCTTCGAGGAGGCTCTCCTCAACTCGATGATTGCTACCGGCTACTCTATCCCATCCAAGGACAAGGGCATCATGCTCTCTTCCGGCTCTGCCCGCGAGAAGGCTATGCTGCTCGATGCTGCCGAGGCTCTGGTCAAGAATGGCTACAAGGTATATGCCTCACCCGGTACTGCTCAGTACCTCAACGCCGAGGGCGTACAGGTCACCGCAGTCTCTTGGCCCGACGAGGAGCATCCTGAACGTGAGAACGTGATGACGATGATTCATGACCACGCCTTTGACCTGGTTGTCAATATCCCTAAGAACCACTCGAAGCGTGAGCTCACCAATGGCTACAAGATTCGCCGCGGTGCCATCGACCACAACATTCCGCTCATCACCAATGCCCGCCTGGCCAGTGCCTTCATCCAGGCCTTCTGCTCGATGTCACTCGACGACTTGCAGACCAAGAGCTGGCAGGAGTACGATAATTGATTTATCCAAAATCAATTATCGTAAATGAAAAGTTAAAAGTGAACAATTAAAAATGCCCGATACCGAGGTGGTATCGGGCATTTTTCTTGTGCTACAAAGCGTCTATTTATCCTTTTACGCAAATTTTTATTTGGGTAGTGAGACACAAGCCCCCCCTCACTTTATTCCATCTGATTGATATAGTTTAGCAGGAAGTCTTCCACTCCGATGTAGAGGATGCCCATTTCATCTCGCCAACGGACGATGTTGTCTCGGACGACAACAATCTTTACAAACGAGTCATTGATCTTTGTCAGGGAGTTGGTTTCTTGCAGACGTTTGCTCTCTTCTGCTACGCTCAATGCTGACTGGATATAATATCGGGCATGACCTCGGTGACATACAAAATCCACTTCCAGTAAGGTTCGTTGACGCTTGCCTTCTTGGTTGACAGTCGTTGTTTCAACGACCCCTACATCGACATTAAATCCGCGTACCGTCAGTTCGTTATAAATGACATTCTCCATGATATGGTTTTCTTCCTGCTGACGGAAGTTCAGCCTTGCGTTTCTCAGTCCG
>JAILKE010000077.1 GCA_024694125.1 Bacteroidales bacterium | reverse complement strand
ATCTGCCACGGAGAGGTTGTGGTTGCCGTTGCCGTACATCGTGTTGCTGCCTTCGCCGGATGTGCATGTAGCAGGGGTGTAGGTGGTCGTTTGGCCCGATGCATCCATCAGACGATAGGATGTTTTCTTGTCCGAATAGTGCAGCCATCGAGTGGAGAGTTTCTCTCCATCGAAATCGACTGCCCAGAGATAGGCATAGGTATAGTAACCGCGGCTCATCACGGCCGATGGACGTTGGTCAGCTCCAGCCAGATAGGCCACGCTGGCCAGGTAGCGTTCGCCACGGTTGCCGTAGCTCGCGTAGTCGCTCTTGCCACTGCGGTCATCCCAGTTGAAGGTGCCCGAGGCATCGCTCAAAGCTGCCACGGCATTGCGGTTGGGGTAGTAGGCAATGGTATGCAGGGCCTTGCCTGTTTCGCCCTCGAAGACGGTCAGGTATTCGTGTCCTCCGTTGATGCGGCCGTTGGAGTTGCGCCAGTCTTTGGTGTTGCTGGCATTGCGTATGGCATCCACATCAGACGCCTGATTGACGTATTGACCCGTGCCGTCGATTGAGCCAGGTGCGGTCTTGCAGATCAGTTCTGCCTTGCCGTCCTTGTCGAAGTCATAGACCAGAAACTGTGTGTAGTGTGCTCCGGCGCGGATATTGACGCCCAGGTCTATGCGCCACAGTTTCTCGTCCGTAAAGAGCCTGTAGCAATCCAGATAGACATTGCCCGTATATCCGTTTTTGGAGTTGTCCTGCGAATTGCTTGGGTCCCACTTGACAATCAGTTCGTATTGGCCATCGCCATCTACATCTCCGACCGAGCAGTCGTTGGGCGAATAGGTATAGTCGCCCGAAGCGTTGCTGCCGCCAGCAGGACGGTCCAGCTGCATCAGGTGGTAGTAGCGGTTGTTGAACGTCATGGGCGAGATGGTGTCGGTGGGCACGCCATTCTGAAGGACAACCAATTGCATGTCCACCGTGGCTGCCGTGGAGGAACGCATGCTGGTTGCATTGCGTATGGTGTCGCGGAGTGCAACGCCGTCCTTGAGTACCAGGAATGAGGTGTGTTCGTCATCGCTGCCGAGCATGCGCCATGAGAGAAATGTAGAGTACGTAGCCGTCTGTACGCGTATCAGGCCACGATCCAGTTGCTCCTGCTGTGTGGCAGGGGTGTCGGGTGTCTGTGCTGTCAGGGCCAATGGCATCAGTGCCAGTGCCGTGCAGCACACCCAGGTGTGAAGACTTTTCATCTTTTGATTTGTTGGTTATATTTTGTTGTTGGTATGGCATTGGGCAATATGCAGACACAAGATAGCTTGCAAATGATTATTTGCAATTGGTAATTCTCAATATGTATTTCTCAATTGGTAATTAAAAAACGTTGTGTCCTATATAAGTTAGTTGAGTACAGCACAATGGCTACGCCTACCCTGAGTCATGTGCTTTGTGTTGGGGGTAAATCAGCTCATCTTCAGTCCGATGATTGAGCCAATGAGAGTGGTGATGAAGAACAGGCGCCAGAAGGTGACGGGTTCGTTGAACAGGAATATACCAATCAATACCGTCCCCACTGCTCCTATGCCGGTCCATACGGGATAGACCGTGCCCAGAGGCAGAGTCTGCGAGACCTTGGCCAGCAGTGTCATGCTCAATACTGAGAACAGGAGGAATCCTCCTATCCAGAGCCACCACTCAGTACCGCTCGTCAGTCGGGCGCGCCCCAGACAAAAGGTGAAACCTACTTCGCACAGTCCTGCCACTATCAGTAATATCCAATTCATATTGCTGTGAGCCTTTGGATTACGAGGGCTGCAGAACTGTTCCGGCGTCTCCTTCTATGTAAGGCGGTGCAAATATACAGTATTTTGGGCAATACTCCAAATATATACCCATTTTATGTCTCTTTTTGGGCCGTTTTAATATGTTTTGCTATCTGCCTATCCACTAAAACTCTATTGCTTCTATCGTTTTTGCTGAATATGCATATCAAAAATGATACAAAAAACGTGATTTTGTGCAAAAAACAGTCTGTATTGATACAACTTTGTCGAAAAGACTGTACCTTTGCAGCGTAAAAATAAAGATGGTTTATTGAATAGCTCAGTGTATTCTATTTAGTATTAGTTATTTAAGGTATTTATTAAGGTATTAAAGTTTAAGATTATGAAAAAGATTGAAGCAAAATTGAAAAAGGCATGGACCTCCTATATTCATGGATGGAACGATGCCGCTGCCATGTACTTTTATCCTGGCAACGATGTAGTAAAGAACGTTAAGTTCTAAACTACTTTTCTTAGATCTCTCGGAGACTGTGGTCTCATAAGCATATAAAATTGTCCCTGCTAACATTGTGTTGGCAGGGACAATTTGTACTTAAAAGGAATTGACAATGTCAATTGTCAATTGATAATTAAAAATTAAGAATTAAAAATGGAAAGTGACAAGGACGAAAGTATCGAGCGAGCCAAGCATTATAATAGTATGGGAATAAGTTGTTCGATAGGTATTTGTATCGTCCCTTTTGCTACCCTTTCACTTCCTTTTCACTCCCTTTTTACTTCCTTTTATAATATTACATCATGTGCAGGCCCTGTTTGATGAGGGATTGAACAGACATGGATGGATCCTGGCTGAGCAGTTGGGCAACGGCTTTGGAGGCATTGGCCATTGGGTATCCGAGGGCCACGAGAGCCTGTATGGCTTCGTCGCCGTTCTTGTTGCTGGCCACGATGGGACTGTCGGAGGCGGATGCTGCTGTAATGCCGAGGCTGCCTACTTTGTCCTTGAGATCGACGATGATGCGTTGTGCAGTCTTTGGACCCAGTCCCTTGACGTTGCGCAGTTGACGGTCATTGCCCGAAGCTACCACAGCGACGAGTTCGTCGGGGGAGAGGCTGGACAATATACAACGGGCTGTGCCTGGACCAACGCCGGAAACACTGATGAGCAGGTTGTATAGGGCGCGTTCCTGCTTCGAGATGAAGCCAAACAGCACGTGTGCATCTTCGCGGATGCTCTCTGCAATATAGAGTTTCTGCACTTCGCCGCGCTTCAGTTTATCGTACGTATATACTGATATGTTGCAGCTATAGCCCACGCCGCCACATTCGATGACTGCCTGAGTGGGTTCCAGTTCGGTGACTTCGCCTTTTAAGTATTCAAACATGATGATATGTGTTTTAGTTTGTTGCGTTTATCTTTGATTATGGTATTGCTAGCTATTGACCCTCATCCCAACGGCGGATAGAATGCCTCCTTGAAATGGCGTAACTTCGGTTCGTGTTTGCCGTCGTCGATGATGGCAATGATGTCGAAGCGCCAGTCCTTCATAATCTGATATTGCTTGAGGTAGGCATCGGCTGCACGGACGGTGTTCATTATCTTGCGGTAATCGACAGCTTCCTCCGGAGCACCGAAGATAGGCGTTGTGCGCGTCTTGACCTCGACAAAGACTATTTCGTCCGATTCGCGGTCGGTCGCAATGATATCCAGTTCGAGGTGATGCAGGCGCCAACGTTGGGCCTCAATACGATAGCCGAGGCTGCGCAGGTAGTCGGCAGCCATTTCTTCGCCATTTTTGCCGAGTTGATAGGATTCGCTCATAATAGGGGGAAATGTGATGGGTGAATAGGAGGAAAGTGGGGCAATGGACTATAATATCCAGTAAGGACCGATGCCAAATGGTTGGATCAATACCCCATTAACCATTAAACTTTAACCATTACCCCTTATTGACAACAGTCAAACCCATTTCGGCTGCAGTCTTGTCCAGAAAGGCAAGGGCTGCTTCGCGCGTATTGTCACATTCGCCGTCCAGGATGGCATCTTTCTGTGCTTCGCGCAGTATGCCGACTGGTTTAGACGGTGTCAGACCGTAGCGCTGCATTATCTCGATGCCGTCAATAGGAGGGGTCCAGTTGCGATAGTCGTCCTTGGCCTGTATCTCGGCCATCTTCTGACGCACAATCTTGAAGTTGTCCAGGAATCGACGTACCTTCTCTGCAATCTTGGAGGTGATGTCGGCTTCGCACAGTGTCATGAGTTCGTCGATGTCATCTCCCGCCTCGAAGAGTACGCGACGGATGGCCGAGTCCGTAATGCCATCTTCTGCCAGATTGATGGGGCGCATGTGCATCCGCACCATTTTCTGTACAAATTTCTCTTCGGCGCCCAGGGGTAACTTCAGGCGCCGGAAGATGCCTGGTACCATGCGCTCGCCCAGGTAATCATGGTTGTGGAATGTCCAGCCGATCTTGTCGTCCCAAGCCTTGGCGCGAGCCTTGCCCAGGTCATGCATCAGTGCTGCCCAACGCAGATACAGGCGCTTGTCAAACTGTGGTGCAGCGTTGTTTCCGTTGTCTTTTCCTTCGCTCTGCTCCTTGGGTTGCGCTGCTTCCAGCTTCTCTTTTTCAGCCTGAGCGCGCACCACGTTGTCCAGGACTGTTATGGTATGTACGAAGTTGTCCTTGTGTCCACGGCCCTCTTTGGTCTCGATGCCCGACAATGCCTGCAATTCAGGCAGAATAATCTGCAGCAGACCGCAGCGTTGCAGTTGTGCCCAACCAGTTGAAGGTTTGTCGCACAACATTATCTTGTTCAGTTCCTCGATGATGCGTTCTGCCGAGATGATCTTGATGCGCTCACGGTTGCGTGCTATGGCCTCGAAGGTTTCAGGTACAATCTTGAAGTCAAAGCGGCAGGCAAAGCGTATGGCGCGCAGCATGCGCAGTGGGTCGTCGCTGAAAGTGATATCGGGGTCCAATGGTGTGCGTATGAGGCCTGCCTCCAGGTCTTGCATACCGCCGAATGGGTCAATGAGTTCGCCGAAGTGCTGTTGGTTCAGACAGATGGCCATATCGTTGATGGTCAAGTCACGGCGGTTCTGATCATCCTCCAGTGTACCGTCTTCGACCACAGGTTTCCGGCTGTCGTGGCTGTAGCTCTCCTTGCGTGCACCTACAAATTCAACCTCCATCAAGCCATGTCTGCGCGAGTAATATTTGACTTGCGCTGTGCCGAAATTGCGAAATATGCTCAAGTGCGCTTTCTGTCCCTTGCGGTCGCTCGGCTGCTCATTGAGCCGTTTAGCTACGCGCTGAGCCAGTTCAATTCCGCTACCCACGGTGACGCAGTCTATATCCTTGGACGGACGGTCTATGAAGAGGTCACGGACGAAGCCTCCCACTACATAACACTCTCTGTCTAAAGCATCTGCTTCTTCCTGGATAATGCGAAAAATTGGCAGTTGTAGATGACAAATTATTTCGTTTTGGGTCAATTTCTTAAACATTTTGGCCTGATTTTGAATTTTTTTGCTAAAAATATTTGGTCAGCAAAGAAATTTGCTCTATCTTTGCAGTGTGTTTTTCATGGTATAAGATTTAAGGTTAGTGAAGATGGTCGTCGTGAGACGACCCTCTTTTTTTTAGGACTCTCCCCGGCCCTCCCTATGAGGGAGGGAGAATATAAATACAATCGACTAATTTGTGATTCGCACAATAAGGTGCAGCAATTTGCTTCTTGGGATGTCCCAAGGAGTGGCAATATTTTTCAACCACGATAATTGAACGTTTTGCTGAGAGATTGTGCTGCATAATAATTTCCTTGTTGACATATTATATTTTGACTTGATAGTTGTTATATAATATGTATTAAAGATTGTATTTTATAGATTTTATGACGTAGTCTATATTGAAAACGATATCTTCGTTGGTGAATCTCAGTACTCGATATCCAAGATACTGCAGTCTGCGGGTGCGGTTTTCGTCTTCAATGGCTTGTCGGGGCTCGGAGTGGTAGCCCCCATCTACCTCAATCACTAATTTGCCCTTCTTATATACAAAATCTACAATATATTGATCGATTATAAATTGTCGCAGGAAGGGTACCCCCAGTCCTCTAGATTTCAGAACATTCCAAAGAACAGATTCCGATTCGGTCGGATGACGTCTGTTGTATCTGGCATACTCTAAAAGTTGAGGATATAATATAGGATCGGCTGTATCATGCCAATAGAATTTGTTCTTTGTTTCAGAGTCCTTGTCGTTCTGCATTTAGAATTAATTCCGAATATATTCAATAGCCTTGGATATATAAGAGTCAATTAGGTTATATGATCCGTGAATGTATTTTTTTTTCTCCCTCCCTTTTAGGGAGGGTCGGGGAGAGTCCTTTACTTTGTCATTTCTGCCCAAACCTCTGGATCATCGAGGTCATCGAGGCTGAAGTCAAATTCATCAATATATTCTGGCGTATTGAAGTCATCAATGTCGCGGCGATCCTTCTTGGTAGGACGGCCTAAGCCCTTGGCGCGGTCAATGAAGCCCGAGATACGGTTCATCTGGAGCAAGTCAAGTTGCTCCTGACGAGTCACGTTCTCCATAAAGCCATGGACGAGTTTAGCGCCCATGCGATTCTCTGTCAGGGCGAGCACCTTGAAGGAGTATGTGATGGGAGGTTTGCGAACATCTATTATTTCACCCACATGCACGGTGCGTGATGCTTTGACTTTCTGGCCGCCAATGGTGACGCGGCCCAGTTTGATGGCATCGGCGGCAATGCTGCGCGTCTTGAAGATGCGCACGGCCCAGAGCCATTTATCTATACGGACTTCATTTGCCATTGTACTTGTTCATTGCATTGGAGCAACCCTCCAGACAGAAGGTCTCGATAAACTTGGTTGTTACTTCAAGGCGTTCGGGCATTTGATCCTCTTCTTCCTGGGGGAAGTGGCCCAATACCCAATCACATTGAGCGCCTTTGGGGAAGTCTCCTCCCACGCCGAAGCGCAGACGGGCAAAACCTTCGCCGCCGCACTTGGCTGCGATGTCCTTGAGTCCGTTGTGTCCTCCGGCCGAACCTTTGGCACGCATACGCAGGGTGCCGAAGGGCAGGGCGATGTCATCGCAGATGATGAGGACGTGGTCGATGGTAATCTTCTCCTCCTGCATCCAGTATCGTACTGCCGAACCGGACAGGTTCATGTAGGTGTTGGGCTTGAGCAACAGCAGTTGCTGGTTCTTGACGCGGAACTCGCAGGTTGCGCCGTATCGAGCCTCCTCAAACTTAGCATCGTGGGCTTCGGCCAGGGCATTGACCACACGGAATCCTATATTGTGGCGTGTGCCCCAATATTCCTCGCCGATGTTGCCGAGTCCAACTATGAGATATTTCATTGCAGAATTACTGTTTAGGATTAGTTGAGGTGGATACAGGGTTGACCTCAAAGAAAGATGGGGCAGGCAGGTGCATGCCGCAGATGGTGAGATGTTCGTTGTGCGCGATGCTGATGATGTGATTGCGCGTCTGTGCGGCCTTTTCGGGATCCATATCGTACTTACAACTGATGTAACGGTGGTTGTACTGCAGCTGGAAGCCGTGCATCAAGTCGCCCAGGATGAGCAGGTTGCCCTTGCGGAATACCGTATGGCCGGGTGTGTGTCCGGGAGCCTCGATGGCAACTACGCCACCTGGCAGAGAGTCTCCCCATGCGAAGAGTTGTACTTGGTCGCGATAGGCAGCCATCACCTTGTGCTGCTGTGGCGTCTCGGTCTCTGTCTGGTTGAATATCCAATGCATATATTCCAGATGGTTGGCATAGACCTGAGCGTGGGTGAAGAGTGGAGCATCGCCCTGCATCATACCTCCGATGTGGTCACCGTGGAAGTGGGTGAGGTAGATGCGCGATATGGAGTCCGGCTGCAGTCCGTTGCGCTGCAGCAGAGTGAGCAACTGTCCGCCGTGGTCTGCCCCCAGTCCAGTGTCGAAGAGCGACCACTCGCCATGGTCATACATCAGGAAGGTGCTGATGGACGATGGTACGCCGTCCTGTACTCCTAACTGCTGAATGAGGCTGTCGGGGGCATCGGGAAAGAGAGAAGTGGGCATTAACTTCGGTTCGGCATTGTCTTGCAGGCAATATACTGCAGTCTGTTCATCGTCGATGATGTCACAGGGCAGGTCCGACTTGGTGATGACTGGTGTATATACCTCTTGCTTGGGAGTAGTGGTACAGCCAACTATGAGCAAAGCGCCCAATACGGGAAGATAACGGAGGGGGAGCATAGGAATAATAAAATAGAAGTGACAAGGAATTGACAGAGAAGTGACAAGGAATTGACAGGGAAGTGACAGGGAAGAGACGGGGACAATACAAATAATCTGGTCTATAATTCCTGTCGGATATAGTCTCTCAATCGGTTCCTGGTTTCTGTATTCCGGTTCAATCAACTAAAAATCCCCCTCCCGTTGGAGGGAAGGGGGATTGACGTTTGGAGTTTGGCACCAAACTTAACCGTTCTGACGAGAAGCACGAGTAGCCTTGACAGCAGCAACGATAACCGAAGGAGCGGTCTGGATCTCGAGATTGTCATACTTCAGAGCAGCGACGTTGAGAGTCTTGCCGAGCTCGATAGGGGTTACGTCAACGATAAGACGGTCAGGAATGTTGGTGTAGAGACCCTTTACGGTCAGGCTACGAACCTGCTTAACCAGCTTACCACCAGTCTTGACACCCTCTGCGAAACCTTCCAGCTTAACTGGGATAGAAACAGAGATAGCCTCGTTGGCCTCAAACTTCTGGAAGTCGATGTGGAGAAGCTCCTCATTGACTGCACCGAACTGCAACTCCTTGAGAACAGCCAAGCACTCAGCACCATCGATGTTGAGCTTAACGGCATAAACGTAAGAAGTGTAGAGAAGGTTGCGGACGTCGCCGGCCTTAACGGTGAATGACTGGGCACCATCCTTGCTGATGAGGTTGCAAGGAATCAAACCCTGGGCGCGAAGCTGCTTAGCAGCCTTCTTGCCATTCTCGGCACGCTTTGTGCCACAGAGAGAAAACTCTTTCATTGTTTAGTTTGTTAAAAATGTGTTACTCTAATTGCTTTTTAAAAGGCAATACACCATCGCACTGGCTTAAACTAAAAAGCGCCGCAAAGTTACTGTTTTTTTGTCAATGTACCAAATTTTGTCGTGATTTTTTCATTTTCAACGCTATTAGAGTTTCATTTTGCTCAATGGTGAAAGCGGAATGGGGGTATAAAACTTTAGTTTTCGGACTTGTATTGACGAATACGAATGAAAATATTTTTGTAATTTTCAACGAATCGTGTGAACACAAATCTGTAAATCATATTTTGAAAAACAAAGCATTTTTACTAAATTTTGATTAAAATAGTGTAATCAAGTAGGTTCTTTCTTGCTTGTGCGCACCATGCAGAATACAATTACAAGGGCTGCCGTATCCATGGGCTGAGATGTCAATATGAAAGCAAAAATACGATATTTTTCGGCATATTGAGGTAAAAAATAATAAATTCCCAAAAAAAAGTGAAAGAAATGAACAACGTATGATTTATTTTGTTAAATTTGCAGCCGGGTTCGAATATGATGCATATACATTAATATATATGTACGATAGACGGCTCCCAAAAGGATATTGAAAAGATGCCACAAGAAACAATAACAACTAAACAACGATATTATGGCAGAACAGATTGATTGGAGCAAGCTTGGCTTCGGCTACAGAAAGGCTCCTTACAATGTAAGATGCACCTATAAGAATGGTGCCTGGGGTGAACTACGTGTCAGTGAGAGTGAGGAGGTGACCATGCACATGGCTGCTACCGTACTGCACTATGGTCAGGCCGGTTTCGAGGGCCTCAAGGCTTTCCGCGGCAAGGACGGCAAGATACGAGTGTTCCGTATGGACAAGAATGCCCAGCGCATGCAGGATACCTGCCGTACTATCCTGATGCAACCACTGCCCGATGGCCTGTTCGAAGAGGCTATCAAGAAGGTAGTCAAGCTCAATGCAGACCTGGTACCTCCGTACGAGACTGGTTGTTCCATGTATATCCGTCCAGTACTGTTCGGTACAGGCCCTCAGGTCGGTGTCAATCCTGCTGACCAGTATGAGTTTATCGTCTTTGTCATGCCAGTAGGCCCATACTTCAAGGACGGATTCAAGGCTACACCATGCTGCATCATGCGTGGTTACGACCGTGCAGCTCCGCTCGGCACAGGCCGTGTCAAGGTGGGTGGCAACTATGCTGCTTCGCTGGCCAGCGGTGTTCTGGCTCACCAGAAGGGCTACAGCGCCGTTATCTATCTCGATGCCCGCAGCAAGAAGTTCATCGACGAGTGCGGTCCAGCCAATTTCTTCGGCATCAAGGGCAACAGCTACGTCACTCCAGCATCGGAGTCTATCTTGCCTTCCATCACCAATATGTCTATCCAGCAGGTAGCCAAGGACTTGGGTTACAAGATTGAGGTTCGTCCAATGCCAGTAGAGGAGCTTGAGTATCTCGACGAGGCTGCTATGTGCGGTACCGCTGCAGTGATTGCTCCTATCCATCGCATTGATGACCTGGATGCTGACAAGGTTTATAACATCCTGCCAAGTGATAAGCCAGGCCCTGTCTGCACCAAGTTCTACGAGACCTTGCGTGGCATCCAGTACGGTGATATCGAGGATACTCACGGCTGGGTAACCATTATTGAATAAGAGGAGGACTCTCCCCAGCCCTCCCTACAAGGGAGGGAGGATTAAAAATACAATCGACTATATTAAGTCCGCTTGATATTGCTGTTTTTTCTCACAATTAACAGGCTGATTGATATATAGTACAATAAAAAGAAGAAAGCAAATTGTCGTAATAGTGCGGCGATTTGCTTTCTTCTTTTTTATTTTCAATGAAAGTTCAAAAAAAAAGTAATACTTTCAATGAAAGTACGAAATGATACTTTCAATGAAAGTATAAATACTTCTGTTGACTTACATAAAATCCTACAAATGAGCAAGTTGAAGTGTAGTGAGATCAGATTTAATGATATATCTGTCCGTCGGCGCCGACGCCGCAGATGCTGACCTGCATACGCACGGGACGAGATCCGGTGTAGAAGGGGATATCGAGGTTGCCGTCCGCATCGGGGTGAGCATTGGCGTTCCAGTATAACGTGCGGCGGTAGTCGGTGGGTTTATCAGGGACAATGCCCGAGTAGTCCGGATGGTAGAAGTCTTCGGGATAGGCAAAGCCGTCCAGGATCAGGCGTCGGTCGCGGTTGATGGTTCGACGTCCACCGCCGGGTAATTCGATCAGTTCAAATTCCACATCAGGTTCGCCGCGGTTCTCTTCGCGTCCCACGTCATTACGCATGTCGTAGTCCGTATAGACACGCACCTTCCAGATGTGGCGTGGGTCGGTCTTCAGGGCCAATGTTGCGGCTGTCATGTTTAATCCGACCGTCTCGTTGGCAGGGATGCGGTAGGTCTTGAGGAACGTGTGTCCAGCCACCTTGGCGCGTATGCCGAAGTCGTCATTGCTCTGACCCATGTTGCCGAACAGGGCATGGGCAGCCTCTTCCCAGAACAGGATATTGTTGTAGCCCGTATAGTGCAGGCCGCAGTCCGTGGTGAGGTTCAGCAGTCGGGAGAACTCAATCTCGAACGCTGGTTTACTCTTGTCGAAGCGGTGCAGTTTGCGTATATTGTGCGACTTGACTGTGACATTGTCCAATATCTTGTCGTACAGCATACTGTCCACAGCGCTCAAAACTGGTCCATCGGCCATGTCTGCCTGTTCGGGTGAGTGCGTCTGCTGCCAAGCGTAGGGTTGCGAGTAGATGGGGTAGAAGTATTCCTGGTGGACATAGTAGGCGGGGCAGGCAAAGGGGTTGTGTTTCTCCGAGTCTTCGCGGCTGGTCAGACACATGCGGGCAGAGTCCTGATGTCGGTAGGCGGTCATGAAGAGGTATGCCTGGTCGTAGTAGGGCGGCAGGGCGAAGGAGAAGTGGCCCGATGTGTCGGCCAGAGTCACGGCACCCACCACGTCTGTGTTCTTGCTCAATTCCGCTTCGACCATAGGTGGGTTCTTGTGCCGGGTCTTGCCGTGGTCCATACGTTCGTTCTGCAGGTAGGAGACATGCTCCGTGTCGGCCGATGACTGATAGGCGGTTGTGCCGTTCGATGTGTTGGTGCCCGATGCGTCGGTGCTGGACGACTCCGTACTCAGCACCAGTCCGTTAGATGACTCGGTGTCGGCCATATCGACATATTCCAGTCCTTTGGTCGTGGGGAGTACCTCGTTGGCGCCCAGCAGGATGAGTTGTCCTGCGTCCGATATGGTGAAGCACGGATTGCTCAGGTCAGGCGATGCATTGGATGCATAAACTTCATTGATCAGGCTGAGCAGGTCGAAGTCGTTATTGTCCGAGCTGTTGAGCCTGTGCGCCTGTCCCTGCAGGGCGAAGTTCGTTTCTGCCTCATAACGGGCGCTGGTGACAGGGGCATACTTGCGCCAACCCTGTATCATCATGAGCAGGTCCAATCGCTGACGGTGGGTGGCATCATCTGCCTCAAAGTAGTATGCCGGGTGGGCGACAAAGCCGCGCAGGTCCCCCGCCAGTAGCAGGTCGGTCAGTATGTCGCCATCATCGTACGTCGTTTCGTCGCTGCGTTGGTCGCGTACAGAGATGCTCAATGTGCGCAGAGTGCGGCGTGTAGTATCTACTTCGGTGTGCAGGTTCATGCGGCGGTAGGCAGGGGCGCTGATGGTCTCGACGGTCTGTCCGCCCTCCTGCATCGTGAGGGTGACGGGCAGGGTGCGTCCCACGTCGTGATGGTTGACGAATATCTGTCGCACTGCCAGCGGTCGGCCCTCCGTGTCGTAGGCAGTCACTTCGTTCACGCCAGTGGGTAGAGCCGAGGTGGAGAACGAGTGCTGCTCGCGTTCGAAGGCGACCAGTCTGCCGCGGCAGGTTATGGACACGGCGCCTATGTCGGTACCTTGGCTCGATACCTGGATCTGCTGCAGTTCGGCATCGTGCCTGATTACCGCACCCTTGGGTTGCACCTGTGGCAACGGGTAGTCGTAGGTCCGGTCGCGGTAGTGCAGCGTGAGGCGTTGTTTGTCCGATGTCCGGGGTGTGATGTCGAACAGACCGCGACCATCGGCCAACGTTCGTACGGCAGTGCCGTCAGTGAGAGTGCCCTGCAGGTCCAATGGTTTGCCGTATCCATCCATCACCTCGAATGCCACACGGCACGGCATACCTTCGACCAGGTGTCCGCCCTCCGGGTAGAAGGTGACCGATGGCTGGTCATCGGGCAGTGCAGCCTGGCGGCGGCGTGGACGGCTGATGATGCGTTTCGTGGCATAGTCGCCCGGTTGTTGCGGTTTTTCGTAGATAGGGATGACGCGGCTGTACAGCCCCTGGTAGGTACGGTAGTAGTCGTCGGCGAGGTTTTTGCTGTAGAAGCGGTCGTTGTCCAGCAGGTTGTGCGGTTTGTGACTGACGTTGAAGTTCAGTTGCCAGCGCGTGTAGGCGCGCAGTTCGTAGTAGCCCGAATAAATGGTGTCGGGCAGCGCGAACTGTCCGTACGACTGGGTGTTGTGTTCCACGATGATGCGTTGGCGCTCCACCAGGTATCCGTCGGGCGTGAGCAGTTCTACGTACAGGATCTTGCTCATCTGTGATGGCCGATGGTTGTCGGCGCGCAGCAGATAGGCTTTGTACCAGAGCGTGTCGCCGGCGTAGTAGCACTGATTGTCCGTGTGCAGATAGACTTTCTCCTGCAGCAGTGCGCGCTCCGAGAGCAACGTGTGCAGGGAGTCGATGGGAGAGGTGTGTCCGATGTCCTGTGCCCCAATGTGCCACATGGAGAGTGCGCACAGCAGCAGTGTGAATAGGCGAAGTTTGTCCATAGGCGTGTTTTTTTTGTATCAGTATCGATGGTTTTGAAATCAGGTCCCAATGCAGCGGACGGTGGTCTGCTGCATTGGGACCTGGATAGTGTGTCTGTTACTTGATGACGAATCCGCCATTGGCGGGGATGGTTACGCGCAGGGTGCGTTTCTTGTTTACCTTGATAGGCTTGACGTCATTGTCGATGTAGAGGCTCAACTGTTCGCCCACTTCGTACAGGGTTAGGTCCAACTGCAGGGTGAGCGGTTCCTTTCCGGCATTGACGCCTGCAGTGTACCAGTGGCCGTGCATGTCCTGGCGTGCCATTACCAGGTCTTGTCCTGGCGTGCCAGCCAGCCATTTGAGGTCCTGCCAGCAGGTAGGTACCTGGCGCATGAAGTCTATGGCCCATGCAGGTGCGTCAGTCAGGTTGTTGGGTGCCAGGGCGAAGTTCTGCACAGGCGTCTGGAACAGTACCGCCGTGGCGAGGGCATAGACGTCGGTCGTCTTGCGCTCAGTGCCGCGCTGGTTGTTTTTAGAGTAGTGCTTATTGAGCGTCGAACCGCCGAAGTCCATATTGCCGATGGAGTTGCGCAACACAGGCAGGATTGTGGCAGCCAGTGCCTCGATGTCGTTGTCGTGCTGGCTGAAGGCGAGGTTCTCCGATACACGGGCTGCCTCACAGGCGACGAAGTTCGGGTACATACGTTCCCATCCGCGTGGGATGGTGCAGCCGTGGAAGATGACCATCAGGCCGTACTCGTTGGCATCAGCCAGTATATCCTCGTACATCTGCATGGTCTGCTGTTTGTCCGATCCGATGAAGTCCACCTTCAGACCCTTGATGCCTGCCTGTTTGAGCCACAGCATCTCGCGGCGTCGGTCTATCATGCGGTGCATCTTGCCGCGTGGACCCTGGGGTGCGTCGTTCCAGTATCCGTTGCTGTTGTACCACAGGAACAGTCCTATGCCCTTCTTCTCGGCGTAGGCGGACAGTTCGGCTATCTTGTCGTAGCCTATGTTGGTGTCCCACCATGCATCGATCAGCACATACTGCCATCCCAGTTCAGCAGCGAAGTCGATGTACTCCTTCTGCTCGTCGTAGTTGCAGCTGCCGTCCATACGTATCACCCAGCTCCAGGTGCTCTTGCCGTACTTGTAGTAACTGGCGGCGGCGTAGAGTGGCTTGACCAGGTCCCACATGATGGTGGTTTCGGCTATAGGTGCCAGGTCGCGTCCCACGGTGATGGTGCGCCACGGAGTGAGTCCGGGCAACATCAGACCGGGAGCTGCCGAACCGATACCGCCGAACTCTGTCTGCTCGGGGTAGGCTACCCGGTAGGTGTGGCCCTGGCAGGTGAGGCGCGATGCACAGTAGTCGCCGTCCACGCCTGTCTCGCACAGCATCACCCATGCGTTGGAAGTGTGGAACAGTGCCGGCAACGTGTAGCCGCGTCCGTGTCCGTTCTTGCCCATCTCGGCGCCGTACTCGTAGTATGTCTCGTAGCTGGGTGCCGTGCGTGCAAAGCCCGTCTGTGGCGTCATCTGTGGGCAGATGTAGGTGCGTGTCCCATCGGGCATGGTGTATTCGGTCCGTTCCTCCTGCACCACGCAGGCCTTGCGGTCGCCGCGGTCGTACACCTTGTAACGGAATGCCACGTTGTTGTTATCGACGTGGAAGGTGACGTCCCACACAGGCTTGCCCTCGCTGTCCTGTATGGTGTAAGTCCGTTCGTTGGCGCTGAAGCTGCAGTTGCGGCGCTTGGCGTTGTTCATGGTGTAGTTGTCGCTCACGGGAATCAATGTCCCAGCCTTGGCTATCTTCAGATGTTGGCTGAAGTCGCCTATGCTGGTCTGCATTCCCAGTGAGGAGGGCATCACCACGGTGTCGCGGTCCAGTACCACGGCATATTGTATCTCTCCGTTGGCTGTCTGGCTCAATGCCACCTGCAGTTTGCCGTCTGGGCTGGGTACGTTGTACGTTGTGAGGTTTGTAGTGTCTTGTCCTGTCAGGGTCAATGTGGTCAGGCCCAATGTCAGGACGGAAGTAATGACTTTCTTCATTGATATTAATAGGTTTATTGTGTTTACGGTGCAAAGGTACTGATTTTGTTGGATTCTATTGTGCCCAATTGTATCAATTTTTGATACAGCTGTTACATATCGCTCTGCTTGGGGAACATGGGGGAGGGAGCGTGGGGTTAGGCATCCCAGCCTAACCTCGCTAACTTCCTTTAACTTCTTCTTAACTTATTCCCCTACCTCTTCCTGCAGGTAGCGCATATAGGTTCGTATGGCTAGCTCGACCATGCGGACGCAGGGACGTTTCTTGTAGTATTCGTCCGTGCGGGCTTCGGGAGTAGCGCTGATGACGATGTCGGGGATGGTGCCGTCGGCGCGTTGTTTGTTCAGACCGAGCAGTTCGCGGCACAGCAGGCTGCCGGTCTGTTCGCGGTACATGGCTGCCAGGTGCTGCACCACTTCGTAGTCTTTCTTCTTGAGCAGTGGGTCGGGGTAGGGATTGATGTCAGGCGCCAGTTCTTCGTGGCGTCCCTCGGTGTTGGTAACCTCCAGTCCTGCCAGCAGGAACATGCCGCAGGCAGCTCCGCAGGTCTCGCGCATTCGGCCTATGCCGCCTCCGAACGAGGCGGAGATTCGTGCCATCAGGGGTTCGGGGATGTTATATCTGTCTGCAAAAGTGAGTGCCACACTCTGCGAGCAGTTGTATCCCTGCTTGAAGTATGCCACTCCGCGTTGTACTCTTTTTTCAGTTTCTTCTGTCCAGTTCATTATTTAGAATAACTCTTTTTATTTTGTTGGGGAGTTAAGGCGTATGTGGGAGTTGGGGGTAGTCCTTACTTGATTACGTGGGTTCCGAGGCAGAACGACTGTTCCATGTTACCGGTGTCCTTGATGTTCTCCGCTTTGGCCGACAGGTTGTCCAGGTAATTGACGATGACAGCCTCCTGCATGCAGGGCACGACAGGCGAGCCATATTCCTTCTCGCCGTGGTGAGCCAGGACACAGTGTACGATGCGCTTGATCTCCTCCTCGTACTGCTGCTTGCCCTCGGGCGACTGGCAGAGAGACTGTTCCAGGATGTTCTGCAACTTGTGGGCGGAGATATAGATGTGGCCCAGCAGGTACATATCCTCCTGCGTCTCGCCCTCGCGGTTGTACTCCATCAGTTTGCCGTAGTCATGGAACATGATGGCCAGTATGCAGCGCTCCACCTTGATCGGGTAGGGCAATGCGGGGTACAGGCCAGCCAGCATCTGCAGCATCTGGTGCGTGTGGTTGAGCAGACCGCCCTGGAAGGCGTGGTGCATACCCGTGGCAGCAGGATGTTTGGAGTATGGATCATAGAGTTTCTGCCCGAAGTCGTTGATGATGGCAGCCAACTGCATGTCCGTGCAGTAGCCTGTCAACTGCTGAATGGTGGCATCCCACACACGGCGGCTGATGGGGTGAGGCATCAGGTTGTAGAGCGGGTGCGTCTCGTCCGCTACGGGTCCGGTCGCCATGTCGCGAGCATTGCACGACTTCTTGCCATCTCGGTCCTGAATAGAGTGGAACCGCACAATCTGGCCCGGCGTAGGTCCTGCCTCTGGGGCACAGTCCCACACGGCGATGTTGATCACTTCTTCCAGATTGGCGCACTTCATTGTGCAGTAGGGCGAACCGGTGCGGGTCACGCCGTTCGAACGGGAGGTACAGAGATATTCGAGCATGATATGTCTTACGGGTTAAAAATTGTTGTTGTCATGGTCAAGGGGACAGCCGGAATGTTGTTCCCTTAATTGCTCGCAAAGATAGCATTTTTTTGGCAGATATCCAAACTTTCGACCGACTTATCTCGGATATGAGGCTCAATTTCGTTGCCCGCTTTTCCCGACTAACAGCCACATGTTCCAAATTGTATTTATTTCGTATCGAACAGGACTGTGTCAGCGCAGCCTGACCGAAGGTTCAGCGTAAGACCAGCGTAAGTGAAATGACTTACTCTTCACTTACGCTGGTCTTACGCTGAACTTGCTTTTCACCTGTGTTTACCGATGCTTTACCCTACCCGTAGCGAGGGGTGAAACTGGCCTTGTCCAATGATGGGACATCGTGCTAATAAAAAGAGTCGGGCACCCGTAGCGATTGTCTCGCTGGCGGATGCCCGACTGGATTATAGGACGTAACCTCGCTTCGGGTTACTTCTGGTCCTCGGGATTAGGTTATTTTTCGTCTTCAGCCTCAGTGGCCTTGGCCTTTTCGGCGTTCTTGCCAAGATACTCGGGCAACTTCATGCCCACCTGGTCGAAGAGGTCCTGGAGGGGAGGAACGGACTTGTAGAGGTTGGAGATGAAGCCGGCAGTAGAACCCTTGCCATCGGCGCCCTGACCGCCGTCCCATACAGTGACCTTGTCGATGTTGATGCCCTTGATAGCATCGACCTGAGTCTTGACGAGATCAGGCAACTTCTCGAGGAGGAGCAAGGTGTAGGCCTTGGTGGCATCGCCGCCGGCAGCCTGGATCATCTTGTCGTAACCGGCAGCCTGCTTGGTCAGTACCTCGTTCAGACCGCGGGCTTCGGCCTCCATCTTGGCGTAGATAGCCTCAGCCTCGCCCTTGGCCTTGAGAGCAGCGGCAGCACCGTCACCTTCGGCCTTGATGCGTACGGCATCGGCCTCACCCTTGGCGCGGAAGGCTACCGAGTCGGCATCACCACGAGCAGTGACACGTTTCTGTTCGGCTTCGGCCTCGGCCTCGACCACGATACGCTGTTTCTCGATTTCCTGCTTGACGATGATGTTGGCCTGCTGGGTCGAGCGTTCACGTTCGGCACGGGCCAACTCGGCTTTCTGTTCGGCCGAGTATGACTCTTCGAGGGCCTTGGCAGCAGCAATCTTCTCGGCAGCGGTAGCACGGCGCTGTGCCTCGGCTTCACGTTCGCGCAGGTCGGCGTCGGAGTTGGCTATCTCCACCTTGGCGCTGTTCTCGCCCTTGACAGCCTCGGCATTGGCAGCAGCCACGGCCTTACGGGTCTCCATCTCGAAGCGAGCCTTACCCGATTCACCGGACATCTCCTGTTCGGCTACCTTGACCTTGGCGAGGTTCTCCTTCTCAGCCACTTTGACCTTGGCTTCGTTGATAGCCTTGGCAGCAGCCTCCTGACCGAGAGCCTCGATGTAACCGCTCTCGTCCTTGATATCGGTGATGTTGACGTTGATCAACTTGAGGCCTATCTTCTTGAGTTCTATCTCGACGTTCTTCTTGATGTTCTCCTGGAATACGTCACGGTCCTGGTTCAGTTCCTCGATGGACATGGAGGCAATGACCAGACGCAACTGACCGAACAGGATATCCCGAGCCATGTCCTGAATGTCGTTGGCGCTCAGGCCCAACAGACGTTCGGCTGCATTGTTCATCGAGTCGGTCTCGGTCGATATACCTACGGTGAATCGGCATGGTACATCCACGCGGATATTCTGGCGTGACAGTGCATTGGTCAGGTTCGCCTCGATACTGATTGGAGTAAGGTTCAGGTAGGCATAATCCTGGATGACTGGCCATACGAAGACGCCACCACCGTGTACGCACTTGGCCGAGCCCTTGCCGGTCGAGCCATATACTACGAGGATCTTGTCCGATGGACAACGACGGTACCGCTTCAATATGGCCGATACCAATACCACTGCCACCACTATGAGGATGACTATCAGTGTGAATTCGTTCATAATGTTGTTATAAAAATTTAGGTTGTTGTTCTTTTATTTTTAGGGAGTTCAAGGTATCATTGCTTCGTCCCGTGTGTTGACGGACGATGCAATTGACTATTGAGCACTTATATTTTTTCGACGATGACCAGGCTGTTGCCTTCCACACTGGTCACGCGGACCTTGCTGCCAGTGGGAATCTTGTCGGCGTTGTCGGTCAGCGCTTCGAGTTCGTGGAGCGATCCGTTGACGGAGACCAGAACCTTGCCGCTCTCAGCACGTTCGCCGGGGATGGCCAGATAGACATCGGCCTCCATACCCACCGTCTGCTGGATGTGGAAGGTGTTGTCCTTGTCCAACTTCATTACCATATAGAGCATATAGGCAATCAGCGACATGAAGAGCAGGCCCACCAGGGTGGCGATCAGGCTCAATAACCAGCCGTTGACAATGTCGTCCCACAGCAAGACGCCGGTCCATCCGAAGCCCAGTATGAAGCATACGATGGTCTTGATCGATACGAGATGGAAACCATCTGCATCGAAGTCTGCATCAGTCCCGCTCACGTCGGCGTCGGCGTCGAAGCCGGCAAAGACGGATATGGCCTGGAATATAAATACCACACTGGCTACGATGGCCATGCCCCAATAAATCTGAAGCATTGGGTTGAGGGTCTTGTACGTTTCAAAAAGTTCGTTCATATGATAGTAATTTTTTTAAAGGAAGTGACAGGGAAGTGACAAAGAAGTGACAGGGAAGTGACAAGGACGATACAAGGGACAGTCCTTAAAGGAAGTGACAGGGAATTGACAAAGAATTGACAAGGATTTGACAAAGAAGTGACAAGGAATTGACAAGGACGATTGTAGCTACAGGCGGGAGTCCTCAGAGGGCTTTGTATCGTCCCTTTTTCTCCCCTTTTACTACTCTTTTATATCCCTTTTATTTCCCTTCTATCTTAAAGTCGGCTTTGCTCATTCCAATATGTGAAGTGTAGTTTTCATAGGAATTATATTTATTTGTTTTTGTTTGGTGTAAAGATAAAGTATTTTTTATATTTGGTGCAACAAAAAACAGTAAAATCGTATGATGATGCATATCTTTTGCGTTCAAATTCGCCATTTTTGACAACAAAAAGTAGCAATATGAGGGGTTTAGGGTGGTCAATAGAACAAACTCAAACTGAAATGATAGTTTTCGGTCAAAAAAACGAACCACTTGACAAAAAATAATTATCTTTGTCGCCCGAATATGTATTGATTGTGATAGGAATGATTGATTTCTCTATTTCTTTGCGCGATGGCAGGACCATCCACTATGACCATCCCGTGGTGATGGGCATCATCAATGTGACTCCCGATTCATTCTTTGCCGGTTCGCGGTGTCTGTCCGATGCCGATGCAATGGGCGAGGAGCAGGCACAGGCTCTGCGTCAACGTGTTCGCCAGATGGTAGCCGACGGCGCCGAGATGATTGACGTCGGTGCATGCAGCACCCGTCCTAATTATGTTCCACCTACAGCCCAGGAGGAGATCCGCCGCCTGCGCTGGGGTCTGCCCATCGTACGCCAGGAGGTCCAGGTGCCTGTATCGGTCGATACCTATCGTGCCGAGGTAGCGCGTGTAGCAGTCGAGGAACTGGGCGCCGATATCGTCAATGATGTATATGGCGGTACGCGCGATGCCGAGATGCTCACGGTGGTGCGTCAGTTGTGTGCCCCCTTTATCCTCGGCGCCGATTCGGCCGATGTCGAGACGTTCTTCGACCGACAGTTGCCGCAGCTGGAAGGAGTGCAGGTGATATTGGATCCGGACTTCGGGTTCAGCAAGGACTTGCAGCAGAACTATGCTACGCTCCGCACCCTGTCGCAGCTCATCGGCCGTTACCCCTCCATGCCTATGCTGGTTGGTGTGAGCCGCAAGCGTATGGTGTGGCAGTTGCTCGGCATCAAGGCCGACGAGGCGCTCAATGGCACGACCGTGCTGCACACCCTGGCATTGCAGGCAGGTGCCCATATCCTGCGTGTGCACGATGTGCGTGAGGCTGTCCAGGCCGTACGCATAGTCCAGGCATTGAACCAATAAAAAAGTTGAACCGATCTGAAATAGGAGAAACTTAAATCATGGAAGATACTCGGTTCGCCGACGTGGACTTTCGATCATACCATTTTATTAATCTCTCAGTTTTATGAAAACACGATTTCTACTACGTGCCGCATCTCCGGTATTAATGTTTGCCCTACTGTCGGGCACTGTGATGGGCCGTGAATCTCGTACTCGCAATGTATTGACCAAGGCAGATGACTCCTTTTTCCGCACAGATAGTGCGATGAGGGTGGGACTGCGCTTGCTCGACTGGCAGCGTAATACAGGTGCTTGGCCCAAGAATGTGGAAATGGCAATGCCGCTCGATGACGAGGCCCGCAGCCAGGTATTGGCTGACAAGGAGCGCCGCGATGACTCGACCATTGATAACCGTGCCACTACGATGCAGATGCGGTTCCTGGCCCGGTTGTACAGAGAGACGCACGATGCCCGTTTCCGTGAGTCCTTCCTGCGCGGTGTAAAGTATCTGCTCGATGCGCAGTATGACAATGGCGGTTGGCCCCAGTTCTGGCCCGAGACAATCGGCTACCAGGTGCACATCACCTACAATGACGATGCTATGGTCCGGGTGATGTATGTGTTGCGCGACATTGCATCGGGCACAGCCCCTTATGATGGAGACCTGGTATCGGCCGATATACGCCGTCGTGCCCAGGAGGCTTTTGACAAGGGTATAGAGTGTATTCTCGCTACGCAGATGGAGTGCAATGGTACGCTCACCGTCTGGTGCCAGCAGCACGATCACGTGACATTGTTGCCTGCGCCTGCCCGAGCCTACGAACTGCCTTCGTACTGCACCTCGGAGAGTGCCTCCATCGTTGCGCTGCTCATGGAACTGCCTCATCCCGACCAGCGTGTGGTGCGTGCCGTGGATGCCGCTATGGCATGGTTCGAGCGGACGCAGCTCAAGGGTATCCGTGTCGAGTATGTGCGCGGTGAGGATGGTAAGTTGGCCGATGTCAAGGTGGTCAAGGATGCCAAGGCCCGTCCACTGTGGGCGCGGTTCTATGACTTGAAGGACTGTCAGCCCTTCTTCTGCGACCGTGACGGTATTCCTCGCCGCAATCTCTCGGAGATAGGCTTTGAGCGTCGTACGGGCTATGGATGGTACAGCGGAGCACCAGGCGAACTGAAGAAACAATATAAGAAATTCAAGAAGAGCCTCCCAAAGAGCGTAAAATAATCCGAAAAACCACGTTTTTCGGTCTGTAATTGAGCATAAATCAATAAAATGCGCACAAATGTGCCGCAATTCGTTGGATAATTGCGAAAATTGCTCTATTTTTGCACCCGTAGCCCAAGGCCAAGACAATAGGATTGAATTATCCTGTCGCCGGGCGATTAACTGCTACCATTTACAATAGTTAAGCGGAGCAAGTCTCCGGATTTTTTAATTCTAAATACTGCATTATCATGAAAAAGTATGTATGCGACGTCTGCGGTTACGAGTATGACCCAGAGGTCGGAGATCCAGACAACGGCATTGAACCAGGTACCGCATTCGAGGACCTGCCCGAAGATTGGGTTTGCCCACTGTGTAGCGTAGGCAAGGACCAGTTCTCGCCAGTAGATTAACCCCACCACTAATAAAGGAGAGCCCAACGGCTCTCCTTTATTGTTTGTAGGGTAGTGTCACTCTTTTAGATTAGGGGTATTCAAGTTTCGCAAGTATTCAACTTGCGAAACTTTCGGTAAAGAAGGGAAGTGAAAGGGGAGTAAAAAGGTAGTAAAAGGGACGTTTGTTATTACTGGCAGGAGTTCTCAAGGGTCGTTTGTGTCGTCCCTTTCACTCCCCTTTTTCTACTTTTTTTAGCCTTTCTCTACTCTCAACTGAAGCTTGCGAAAGTTGAGTTAGGGGTATTGTCCATCTTTCAGCGTGAGGCTGGACGCAGTTGCCACTTGGCATTGTCTGTCTTGAAGTCCCACTTGGCCAGGATGGGGGTGCTGTCTCCTGCGGCGTACAGTACATATTCCGTATTGTCGGTCGGGGCATCGGGCAGGCGTTTGGGCATGATGCGGAATGAGCCGTCAGTGCATTGTTCGATGCGCCACAACTGTTGGTCTCCGCCAGTGTATTCGGGCACAGAGATCACTTCGCAGTCCTCCGATATGGCCAGGGCACGATTGGTGCCTGATATGGTAATCTTGAAGTAGGGATTGCTCAGGTAACCGCCGGCTTCGGGTACAGCCGTGATGACCCACTGCTGGTGGGGGCGGAACATATAGTCACCCATACGGATGCCGGTCGGTCCAGTGGGCCAGGTTGACTGTACGTCGGCCAAGGATTGCAGGGGCAGCGGCTTGATGGTCTCGTTGGGGTCGATGCCCCAGTGACGCTGACGTGCCACCTGCTGTCGGACGAAATCCACGGACAGTTCCAGGGCATAGCCGTGGCGCTGAGACTCCAGATAATAGGAACCTTCGCGGAGACGGTCGCCGGCAGTGGGCCAGTCATTGGTCCACAACAGGGGACGGATGCCCAGTACAGAGCGTCCCGACTGGTCGTAGTCAGCCTCGTAGTGGCACGACATCACCTCGACACCCTCGTCGATGATGGTACGTCCGAAGTGGCCAGGTCCCGTCTTGCGGTCGCCGGCGTGTATCACCATCTTGCCACCACCCTGCAACATGGATCTGTCCACATTGTCCAGATAGGGGCCTTGTACCTGACGGCTGCGGCCTACTATGATATTGTAGGTCGAGTTGACTCCGTCGCAGCAGGTGCCGTGTGTACCCAGCAGGTAGTACCACCCGTTGCGGTAGATCAGGTCGGTAGCTTCGCAGTCGATGGCTATATCCGTGACCGGTGTACCATCCTTGCGTGCACCGGTCTCCTTGTCGAGTTCCACCAGTCGGATGTGACCGAAGTAGGTGCCATACGATACCCACAGCCGTCCTGTGACAGGGTCCAGCAGCAGTCCTGGATCGATGGCGTCATTGTCTTCGTCACCATCGGAGGCAATCACCTCCAGGGCATCGGTATAGTGGCACAGGGCCGATGTCGGGTCGAGGCTCTTGGTCCACATCGTGAGGATACGGCCGTTGTGTCCACCGCCCAGACCTCCGCCCGTTCCGCTGTACGACACGAGGTAGCGGTTGCCTATCTTGACCACGTCCGGAGCAGCACCGCCACCTGGGCGTATGGCGCCGCCCTGCCAGTGCCAGCCGTCGGCCGAGATCAGTCCGCCTCCGCCTGTGCCGAAGGTGTACCACTTGCCGTCACAGTAGGCGAGGGTGGATGGGTCGTGTATCCAGGGTGCACCGCCCTGGGCCATGGCATCGGGCATGGCACACAGTCCGGTAGCCAGCAGGATGCAGCTGGCCAACGTGCCCTGCATCCGGTTGATACTCTTTTCTATCTTGTTTAGTATGGTAAGCATATCTTGACGTTCTTGATTGGTTGTAATTGTTGGTCTATCAGTCGCAGGCAGAAGTCGCTCATGCCCGGACCATTGATGATGGCTCCCGTGATGACGTTGCGGCCACGGTGCAGTGTTACTGGGCGCGACACCACGTCATCGCGCACCATCCGTCGGTCGCCCGACAGCAGCGCTGCCTCCTGGCCGTCCACCCACCACTTGGAGGCAGAGTTGGAGCCGATGGCGAGGCGTACGTTCTTCATCTCTTCGTCACACTCTATCACTGTTGTGACCCAATAGATGATGCCATACTTCTGCTTGCCTGTGCAGGTCGAGTAGCGGTACAGTTTGACGTTGTACAGTTGGCTGTCATAGCCGTGCCACAGCGCCTTCTCCTTCTTGTTGGGTTGCAGCGCGGTGGGGAAGGTCTCGTGCAGGTAACTATCTACAAAGACGGTATTGCTACGATTGGGTTTGTCCAATGGGTCGCGTATCAGCCAACGGCGCACAAAGCCCTCCTCGTCGGGCTGCGCATAGGCAGTAGAGACAGGGGTGAGGTAGGTAGATAACTGTGGAGTACGTTCGATGACACGGTAGTGACCGCTCAGGTGCATGAAGGCAAAGAGGCGGAGCAGACCGTCATAATAGGCATCGAAGAATTCCTCCTCGTCGGGCTGATGTGGCATCGTCCAGAGGTGGTCGATGAACTCATAGCTGATGGGGTGCGTGCAGCAGATAGAGGCTGCTGCTGACGTGGCGACGAAGCCCACGGAGTGACGCAGTTTCTCGGGATAGTCGCCTGCGCGATAGAGGCGCTCGGGCTTGGTTCCGTCCACGTTGTACTGATCGACAAATGTGGTGAGTCCTTCGCTGTAGAGGAAGTTCTGGATCTTGTGCGCATAGTCCTGCTGCCAGGCGCGGTCGGCGCACGACCAACTGTAGTCCAGTGCAATATTCATCGGTACGCGCCAAGAGTCGTAGCGGAAAGCGGTGTTCATACCAGCCCAGGGAGAACGGTTGACGGCCTTCTTGGGGTCATAGAGCGAACTGCCATCGTATTTGTTGCAGTCGGGGTTGAGACCCGTCAATGGGTGGATGCTGCGGTGCAGGTACTCCCGGCTCTTGCGGGCACACTCACGCCAGTAGGAGGCACGACCGTCTTCGGCATAACGTGCCCAGACTTCGTAGAAGGCGGGCAGGTGATACGAGGGATCGGTGTAGTTGGCACCTGGTACAAAAGTGATGAGCTTAGAGTCCGGGTCGATCAGTGAGAGTGTACGCTTTACCTTCTTCGGTTTCTCCAGACGACCGTTCTCGTCCCACAGTACCTCTTGTTCTACTTCGTGTGGCTGTACCTGGTCGAGTATGTATTGAGCCTCCTTGAGGTAGTTGATTTCGCCTGCATTGCCCCAACGGTTGGAGGCAAAGATAAGCGAGGTGATATAATAGAGTTCGCCGTCCGATGCAGGACCCTGGGCATTGGGGGTGCCATCGGTCTTGCAGGTCCAACGGAAATAGCCCTTCATCGGACCCTCCTCCATCTGCATATATTTCTTGCTCCAACGCCACAGGCGGTCGAAGATATCCTTATCTCCGAACTGTACCGCTATCATCATGCCGTACGACATGCCTTCGGTGCGGACATCCTTGTTCTTTATATCGCTGATGTAGGCCATATCGTCGCCTACCTCAAAGTAGCACTTGTTCTTGCTGCGGAAGACGTCGTTGAATACCTCCTGTAACTTCTGCTCTACCTCGGCCTCACTGTAGCCAGCCTCGACAAAGAGGTTGCGATAACCGCCAGTCTCCAGACCACCTCGCAGGGCAGGGGTCAATGGTTGGCGGGCATTGAGCGATATCCAGTCCACCTCGACTGGTTGACCCTCGGGGTTAGAGAGGCGCAGTGTGGCGAGCCCGTTCTGTTGTGGCAATACCTCCAGTTTGAGCTTAGTCTTGTCGATGGTCTGTACCTGTCCGCGGCCGAACCATCCCACTGTGTTGACCCATATCTGGTAGTCGCCTTCGGGCACACGCACGTTACTATAAGTGACAAATCCGCCTGCTGGCAATATGGTCTTCCAGCCCAGGAAGCAGTTGGTCGTGTCTATATAGGCTATGTGAGCACCGCCGCCTATAGTGCTGTAACGGTCCATCTGAACTTGACCTCGGCCATCGGTGATGCCTACGCCGCGCAGGGTAGGTTTCACCTCCTGGATAGTGCCGTCAGCATTGAAGAAGAGAGAGTCACAACATACCGAGCGGTTCTTGTCGAAACGAGGCGAGTAGTCGTTGTGGTGATAGAAGAGGTACCATTGACCCTGATACTCGACGATGGAATGGTGGTTGGTCCAGCAGCCAGTGGCCGACTCGGCCATGATGATGCCCTTAAACTCGTATGGTCCCATTGGGTTGTCGCTCATGGCATAAGCCAGTGTCTCGGTGGGATTGTCGGTCGGTTTTTCCTTCTTGCCACGTACCCAGGGAAAGGTGAGGTAGAACTTGCCATTGCGTTCGAAGGCAAATGGTCCCTCCTTGAATCCATCGGGCAGTCCCTCCACTGCGTGACCGTAGAACTTCATCATGCGGGGAGCCTCGGCAGGAGCATCTTTCTTGCCCTTCTTACCTTTCTTCTCATCGGCAGCAGGAGCACCTGGCATACGGAATGGCACTTCGGTGGGGTTCTGCAACTCCTCATCGGCCAATGCCAGGAGGTTGTCATTCAACTTGGCAACACGGATATTGCCACCGCCCCAGAAGAGGTAGTTCTCTCCCTGACTGGTCTGGAGTACACAGGGGTCAATGCCCATCACACCCTCCAGTTGTTTGGGTTCAGCCACAAAGGGTCCATAAGGGGTGTCGCTCACAGCCACGCCGATGCCGAAGCCACGGCGGTCACCTCCTGTGGCATCGGGGAAGAAGAAATAGTATCTTCCGTCCTTGCCCTTCACGCAATCGGGAGCCCACATAGAGTAGCCCTTCGGATTGCCCCATGGTACTTCGGTTTGGTCCAATATACGGCCGTGGTCAGTCCATTCGGTCAGATTGGCCGACGAGAAGCAGTGATAGTCTGCCATACAGAACCAGTCTTGTTGCTGTGCTGGATTGGACGATGGATGGATGTCGTGCGACGGATAGAGGTAGAGCCGTCCGTCGAAAACCCTGGCAGTCGGGTCGGCCGTAAACTGTCCCGAGATAATAGGGTTCTGGCCTTGTGCCGCCACTGCACTCAGCAGCAGGAACGGCATGAATAATAATGTCTTGTTCATAAGTAGTTGTTCAAAATAAGAATGACTACTTGTCAGATAGTCAGGTCTAAGCATTTCAAGTCGGATTCGTCCGACGATGTGCCGTAATAAATCTCGTATTGTCCAGGCAGTACACGCATCTGGTTGGTCGATGGGTCGAAAGTCTCCAGTTGCTGTGCGTTGAGGTTGATGTTCACCACGCGGCTATCTCCAGCCTTGAGCGTCACGCGGGCATAACCGCGCAGAGTCTTGACTGGGCCCTGTGTGTCGTCGGTGCGGCGCAGATAGACCTGTATCACTTCGGTGCCGGCACGTCGGCCCACATTCTCCACGGGTATGGAGAGCTGCACACTCCGGTTGTCGTGCTCCATCTGTGCCACGCCGATGTTGAATCGCGTATAGCTCAATCCGAAGCCGAAGGGGAAGAGTGGCTTCTCGGTCATATATCGGTAGGTGCGCCCCTTCATATTATAGTCTTGGAAGTCTGGTAACTGCGCCAGGCTCTTGTAGAACGTGACGGGCAACTTGCCCTGCGGATTGTAGTCTCCATAGAGCACATCTGCAATGGCCTCACCTCCGCGTTCGCCTGGATACCAGGCCTGGAGGATAGCATCACAGTTCTCCACTTCTGGAACGAGTGCCATCGCCGAACCTGAGAAGTTGACGAACACGACCCGTTTGCCAGCCCGATGCAATGCCTCGATGAATCGGCGCTGTACCGTGGGCAGTTCGATGTCGGTGCGGTCACCACCCTTGAAACCAGGCAGACTGATCGGCATTTCTTCGCCCTCCAGTCGGGCAGAAATACCGCCGGCGAAGATTACGGTCTCGTAACCCTGCAATTGGTCGATGAGTTGGTTATAGTTGACCTCGACCTCCTTGCCGATGTCCACGCGCAGGTTGGCGTTCCAGTTCTCGACCTGAGCGTAGCGTATCTCGATCTTGTATTCCTTGCCGGCTTCAGCCTGGATGATGGTGCGGGTGTCGGTGTTGCGCCATGTGCGGTGACGGGTGGTCGATTCGCCATTGACCAGCACCTCGAAGTAGGAGCATCCCTCGACGTTGAGCAGCACCTCGCCGCTCTGCTTGGGGCGGAAGGTAGCCTCGTACACGCCCGAGAAGTCCGTCAGGTTCACTCCTGGGGCAAAGGCGTAGTTGCCGTAGGTCGTCACGTTGATAGGGCGCGAGTGATGGCGGGTGGCGACGGGATTGCCCTCGCGCTTGCCATTGTTCCAGAAGGTGCCCTTGAATCCCACCTTGCCGTCTGCCCAGCATTGGTCATAGTACGATACCAGCTGTTTGTCGTGTACCAGGTCGCAGCCTTTGAACGACAGGACTCTCCGTTTGCCCACTTTCTGCTCGATTCCCTCCAGCAGTGTAGTGGTCTGGTTCGGTGTGCCGTTGTAGTTGCCCCACATCAGTACGTCATCATTGACATTGGGGCCAATGACCGCTACCTTGCCCTTGGCGAGCGGCAGTATGTTGCCGCGGTTCTGGAGCAATACCAGGCTCTGGCGAGCCATCTCGAGGGCAGTTTCTTGGTGCTTGTCGCAGTTGAGGATGTCGGGACCCAGTTTCGACCAACTGACCAGTGCGGGGTCATCCATCTCGCCCAGTTCAAATCGGCCCTCCAGCAGACGCAGTACCTTCTCGTTGACCTCCTGTTCGCTCACCAGTCCGGCGCGCACAGCCTCGGGCAGATGCTTGTAGCCGTAGTTGTAGCCGCACTCCACGTCGGTGCCTGCCAGTACGCCCTTGGCTGCAGCGTGTTCAGGGGTCGATGAGGTCCGATGCGTGGTCCAGAAGTCGGTCACGGCACCGCAGTCCGATACCACCATATACTTGAATCCCCACTCGTCGCGCAGTATGCGTTGCAGCAGTCGGGTGTTGGCGCAGCATGGTTCGTCATCCCATCGCTGGTAGGCGCACATCACTTCGCGGACTTCGCCCTCCTGGACGCAGGCCTTGAAAGCCGGCATATAGGTTTCCCACAGGTCGCGTGGTGAGACGTTGTTGATGTTGTCCACGTGTCGGCCCCATTCCGGACCGCTGTGTATGGCGTAGTGCTTGGCACAGGCATACAGTTTGCGGTACTTCGTGTCCGATGGGCCTTGCAGTCCGCGCACCACCTGTACGCCCATCCTGGATGTCAGGTAGGGATCTTCGCCGTAGGTCTCCTGTCCACGTCCCCAACGTGGGTCGCGGAAGATATTGACATTGGGCGTCCAGAACGACAGGGAGTGGAACCTCTGGTCCCGGTGACCATCGGCGTGCCACTTGTTGTAGGCGGCGCGGGCTTCGTCGCTGGTCTGGTCAAATACCTGATAGACCAGTTCGTCGTTCCACGAGGCTGCCATACCAATAGGCTCGGGATAGACGGTTACGTTGCCCTGGTTGGCCACGCCGTGCAGAGCCTCGCTCCACCAGTTGAAGTTCTTGATGCCTAGTCGCTCTATGGCTGGCGAGTCATCCAGCATCAACAGCGACTTCTCCTCCAGTGTCAGTCGTTGACACAGGTCGGCAGCGCGTTCCTGGGGTGACAGTGCGGGGTTCTGGTAGGGGAGCAGTTCCTGTGCTGTGAGCATGGTCGGCAGTGCCGCTGTCAGCAGGATGCTACCCAATGACTTATGGATTCTGGGGGTCAATGGATTGAATGATTTTTTCATCTCTTGTGAATAGTTTAAGGCTTTTGAAAACAGTAAAAAGCTTTTGAAAACAATTTAAGGCTTTTTCGACGGTGCAAAGTTCGGTATTATTTCTCAATCCCTTATTATTGATTTATTACATAATCCTATTGTTTTGATACTTACCCAATTCTTTTGTTACAAAAATCTTTTAAATGGAAAGGATGATGCGGGAATGGGAAATTGAAAATTAAAAAGTAAAAGTTAAAAATGTGTATTGGTATCAATTTTCAATAGGTCTGCTATCAATTATCAATTATCGATTGTCAATTATCAATTATCAATGGTTAGCTCCAGAACTTCATTCGGCGAGAGAAACATATCTTGGCCATCAGGATGAAGTAGGCGGAACCGAACAGAACGTAGAGAGGGTAGAGAGGGACAACGTGGGCGGGGATGATCATAGGGACAAGGGCGATGGCGAAGGCAGGAGCGAAATAATAGTGGGAGAGATGGAAGAAGAGCAGGATGATGGCCGAGGTGAGGGTGGCAGTCAGGGTGTGGGGGATGCCCCAGGTCTGGTGCAGCACACCCTCCGCCAGGGCGCCCAGCAGGGCACAGCCTATCAGCGTGAACCATATCTGGAAAGGACGGTCACGGAAACCGCTGGCAGAGTTGGAGAACTCAACCAGGGTGACGATGAGCGGCGGCACCATCGCATATTGCCAGCCGTGGCGTGTTGTGACCAGCATGATGGGTAGCAGAATCAACATCAGCGCCAACCACCGGAGCGAGATATCGAGATAGGAGGGCGGCACGGAGAAGGATGGTTCGCGGTGCTGTACGTGCCGCAGGTGAAAGCGCTCCATCAACCATTGGCCCACAGTAAGTACTGTGGTGAGAATCAATACCGTGAGCGGATATATCCAGGACTCCGTTCCCATCAGGACAGGCAACATACAGGCCGAGATGGCTGGCGTCATCGAGGCATTGAGCACCATCAGCAGCAGGGCAATGAGGGCAAACCCTATCTCCAGTCGCAGGGGTAGTGCCAAGGGCACAAAGCGCACCAGCAGCACACCTATGGTGGCTGCCAGTGTGAATAGCATCGGTATCTGCCAACGTCGTATCTTCCATACCGGTTTGTCTATCACCCAGAGTCCGATGCAGAGGGCTCCAATCTCGGGGAAGATAATCTCTGTTTCGTCCAACAGATCGGCGCAGAATGTCATCAGTGCCACCAGAATAATAGATACGATGTTACGCAGAAGGGATTTCATTTAATATATGAAGTTGTTGGGATTTAAATTACATAGAGAAGTTTGAAAAGATAAAGAGGTTCACGAACGATAGTCAAGACCATCGTTTCATTCTACATTACTCATTACCCTTTACTCTTTACTCTTTACCCTTTACTCTCTACTCATTACTCATTACCCATTACTCATTACTCACTATCTCACTATACATTACCCCTTCCGTTTCGAGAATGAGGCGGATGGGGCCAGGTGCATCACGGCGCACATAGGCGAGGAGACGGCCTAAGTGGAGGTTGCGGACATTGGCCGATGGGAGAGACATATCCTGGTTATTGCCCGTCTCCAGTCCCAGCAGATGACCGGCACCCTCAACGCGGCAGGTCACAGCCAGGTCCGAGCGGAACAAGCGTTGCTGCTGGGCGTCGGTGAGCGTGATGCGCAGTTGCAGGGTCGAGCCAGGGAGGTTGGAGCAGATAGTGTCCGGATCGACGACGAAGGCATGAGGAGCGGCTTGTTCCGCCTGTTCCTGGTTGCGGCGATGACCACGCTGCCCGTTGCGTCCAGGCCACTGTGGGGCAGGTTCGCCCGCCCAGAGAGCAGCCTGCTGCAGGCCGGAGAACTTAGGTTCGCCCGTGAAGTCCAGCAGTCCGGTGCCCAGTCCACGCGAAGGCCAGCGGCCCGACTCGCCCAGATAGTCCAGTCCCGTCCAGACGAAGTGGCCGAAGATGTGCTGGTTGTCGCGCACGGCAGCCCAGGGTTTCTCGCCGCGACCCGTCTCCGAGCCGTAGATGATGCGTCCGGGATAGTTCTGGTGATCCTCGACGTACCGGTTCTCCGTATAGTTGTACCCCACCACATCTACAGCGCCGGGGTAGGCGGTCTGGTTGCTCATCACCACGCCAGCCAATGCGCCCGTCACGGGGCGGCTCGAGTCGAGGCTGCGCACAATCTTGGATAGGCGCTGGGCGATGATGCCGATACGCTCCGCATTGGGGCGCTTGGGGTCATAGCCGCCGAACATCGGTTGGCTGATCACGGCATTCTTGCCGTCCAGGATGGGGTGGGAGTAGGGGTCGTTCGGGTAATCGACCTCATTGCCGATGCTCCACAGGAAGACGCAGGGATGATTGCGGTCGCGGCGCACCATGTCCGCCACATCCCGGTCTATCCATTCCTCGAAGAAGTCGTAGGTGCCGTCGAACGACGGTTTGCCCACGTTCCAGCCCTCGACCCACTTGCGCTTGGGATATTCCCATTCGTCCGATGCCTCGTCCATCACGAGCAGGCCCAACCGGTCGCACAGGTCGTACAGGACAGGAGCCTGGGGATTGTGCGAGCAACGGATGCCGTTGACGCCCAACTGCTTCAGCGCCAACAGACGGCGGTGCCACACCTCGGGCGGTACGGCAGCGCCCAGCACGCCGGCGTCGTGGTGTATGCAAACGCCCTTGACCTTGATGTTGCGCTCATTCAGGTAGAAGCCGCTGTCGGCATCGAAGCGCAGGCTGCGCAGTCCCATCTGTATGGTGGTGCTGTCCGTCGGCACTCCGCCGTCGATGAGGCGCACCTTGAGTGCATAGAGGTTGGGGCTGTCTATGTCCCATCGGCGTGGATGGTCGATGGTGAAGATCGAATCGACACGTCGGCCATCGACCTCGTACTCGAGTCGTGTCCCGGCGTGGTCGTTGTCAATCTGGGTCGATACGTGCACCGTGGCGCTCTGGTCGGTCAGATCGGTGCAGACGTAGCGCGTGGCCCACTGGGCGAGGTGCGTGGTGGGAGCCTCGACCATCCACACGTCGCGGTAGATGCCCGACCCGGTGTACCAACGCGAGTCGGCATAGTGGGAGTGGTTCACCCTGACGCACAGGGTATTGGTGCCCGACTGCAGCCAGGGGGTCATGTCATAGCCGAACGAGGCGTAGCCGTTCGGACGGTAGCCGAGCAGGTGTCCGTTCAGCCAGACCTGCGAGCGGCAATAGACGCCCTCGAAGTAGATGTAATACTGGCGACCCTGCACGGGGCGGAAGTCGAAGGTGCGTCTGTAGGTGCCGTAGCCACCGGGCAGATAACCGGTGCAGCTGGCCCACTTGGGGTCGGGTGTGCCCTCGATGCTCCAGTCGTGGGGCAACTGTACGTCGCGCCATGCGCTGTCATCGTAACTGGGTGTGATGGCCAATGTGTCGTCGGTCAGGGCGAAGCGCCATCCGTCATTACATGGTGTGGAGTGACCGAATCCCATCTGGGCCGATGCCTGGTTCCAGCAGAACAGCCCAAGGAACAGTGTTAGGAGGGGGAAGTGTGACATAATATTTTAAGGTATTTAATGAAGGGACAAAGTACGAAGTGACAAAGGAACAAAGGACAAAGTACAAAGGGGAATGTAGATTGCTACTTTGCGGGTATTTTTGGCAGAATACCCGCAATCGTTTGGATTGCGTTCGGACCAGGCTTCGTGTACGATTCGGTAGGGATGACCAATCGCTCACCAATCGCATTTCAATCGCACACCAATCGCACTATGAAAGTAGGGTTATCAATTATCAATTGTCAATTATCAATTGCCCTTCAGGGCTAATGTCAATTATCAATTGTCAATTATCAATTGAAAAGGCTTCCGATTAGCGCTTACCATGCGCTAATCGGATAGCCTTTTCATCAGTGTTTCTCGGTATATGCCGCCGATAGGAATCTTGACGTTGGCCACAGTGAGGGAGAGCGGTTCGATTTCGCGAATCTGGTTGATGGCGACGATGTAGCTCTTGTGCACGCGGAGGAAGCGGTCGGCGGGGAGAGTCTCTTCGAGTGTCTTGAGGGCGTAGAGCGCAGTGATGCGTTTCTCCTTGGTGTAGAACGAGACATATTCATGTTGGCCCTCGATGTAGAGCAGGTCGTCGTAGTTAATCTTGTAGAGCTTGTAGTCGGCCTTGACCAACATATAGTCCTTGCTGGGGGCAGAGTCCGTGGAAGCAGGCTCGGCAGGGACGGGCTGTTCCTGCTGTGGGGCAGGGGTGGCGGGAGCGACAGCGCGCAGGGCTGAGACCTTGTTGCGGGCCTTCTGCATCGCCTCGGCAAAGCGGGTGAGGGCAATCGGCTTGAGCAGGTAATCGACCGCCGAGACCTCGTAGCTCTCCAGCGCGTACTCCGAGTAGGCGGTGGTGAAGATGATGGCGGGCACATCGTGGCAGGTGCGCGCGAAGTCCAGACCATTCAGGTCCGGCATGTTGATGTCCAGCAGCAGGATATCGACCTGGTGCTCCTTGATGGCCTTGAATGCCTCGAAGGCATTGGCGCACGAGCCGACCACCTCCACATCGGGCATCTTGTCCAGATAGCCCTGCAGCAGTTTGCGGGCCAGAAATTCGTCATCGACGATCAGAACTTTATACATAATTCAATTCGGTAATTGTTATCAGATTCTTGAACCTGCACGTCGGCCTTGTCTCCGAACAGCAGTTGCAGGCGTTGTTTCACATTGTTCAGGCCGATGCCCGTCCGCTCTTCGTTCTGCGTCTGGCGCTGGGTGGCTGGTATCGAGTTGTCGGCGACGAAGAGCAGTCGCTTGTCATCCTGCTGGAGCGAGATGTGGATGTAGGCATCCTGGCGGCTGATGATGCTGCTGTGCTTGAAGCAGTTCTCGACCATAGGTTGGAACAGCATAGGCGGAATCTTGCAGTTGGGGTCTGCCACCTGGCAGTCGAACTGGACATCGGCCTCCTCCTCCATGCGTATGCGCTGGAAGTCGATGTAGTTGCGTATGTAGGATATCTCCTTGTGCAACGGCACGCGGTCCGAGCGGCAGTCGTCGGTCACGTAGCGGAGCATCTCGCTCAGTTTGAGTACCGAGTCGGGAGCCTTGCTGTCCTGTGTCATGGTGAGCGAGTAGATGCAGTTGAGGGCATTGAAGAGAAAATGCGGATTGATCTGCGCACGGAGATACTTCAGTTCGAGTTGGGTACGATGTTCGCGCTGCAACAGGTTCTGCTGCTTTCGCTCGTCCAACATCCAACTGATGGTGGTCACAGCCATCGTGGTGAGCAGCAGGATGGAATACTTGGCGTGCAGGTAGTGGCGCTGAGAGTCGCCGCGCTTGATGGCGGCCTCGACCTCGGGCGGAAAGTGCAGTTGGCCGCTGTGGTACAGTTTGGACGAAATGAGCAGATCGCTCTCGGAGGCAAGTGTCGATACTACCAATAACAGGATAACACACCCGCCGAAGAACATTCCTGTATTCTTGTGGAGCACCTTGGGCGCCAGATAGTATCGAGTCGAAGCCCAAAGCACGATCATCGGCACAATAGTAGTATTGGCCAAAAGGAAGGCCACCTTGATGTTCTGATGTGCCGATGATGACAATATAAATATAATGTAGATACACACCCATGCGAACAGCGCAGGGTATCGTTGTATCAGACTGAGTATGGCGGAGGGTTTCTTCATGAAGAAATTAACAATTCACGATTAAAAGTTAAAAAATGAAAGTTGAAAATTGAAAGTTGAAAATTGAAAGTTGAAAATTGAAAAATGGGAAGTGACAGGGCCGATAGAATCGGCTATTGACAAGACGATTGAAGTAATAGGGATATAATAGGGATGTAATACCTGTACTTCAATCCCTGAAAAAAATCCATCCTTTCGCCGCAAAGATACTCTATTTTGCTCAATTGACTTGCAAATCAGTGCTAAAAAATATTAAAATGCGGTTTTTATTTAATTTTTGGTTGATAAAGTTTGTTGCTTTAGTGAAAGCAATTTTCGTAAATTATAAATATGTATTATCTTTGCAGTGGTTTTTGGGAGAGCGGTCAGGACCACAGACGTTGGAACCGCTCGTGACTGCAAATGTCTGAAAACCGTCCGACGATTGGAGAATAATAATTGAACCCAACCGAAAATATAAACAAAATAACTATAAGTACACAGATGAAACAAAAATTCAAGGTATTGTCTTTAGGTTTGATGATGACTGCCTGCACTATAGCCCAACCGGTGTTGGCCCAGCAGCAGGACAGCGTCAGCTTCAATCTGGACAAGGTGCTGGAAGTCGCACTGAGCGACAATCACGAAGTCCGGGTTGCCAATCGAACTATTGAGATTCAGAAGTATGCCAAGAAGGAGACCATAGCAGGTCTGCTCCCGAGCGTATCGGTCACCGCCGCAGGTACACACAACCTGGAGGTAGCTACCATAGTGACCAGCATGGGTGCCTTCAAGATGGGCCAGCCCTACAACTACTCACTGACCGGTACCGTGTCAGTGCCGCTGGTGGCTGCACAGTTGTGGAAGTCGCTCGAGATCAATCAGGCATCGGTCGAACTCGCCCTGGAACAGGCGCGCAGCAGCAAGATCAGCACCATATCGGCGGTCAAGAAGGCCTTCTACCAGCTCATCCTGGCGCGTGACAGCTACGACGTGCTCCGCGCATCGTACGACCTGGCAGAGGAGAATCTCGCCTTGACCCGCAATATGTACAAGTACGACCAGGTGGCAGAGTACGATACACTGACTGCCTATGTGCAGAAGGTGAGCATCGAGCCTAACCTGCTCTCCATGCAGAATAGCCTGAAGCTGGCCGAGATGCAGCTCAAGGTGCTGATGGGTGTGGACGTGAACGAGCCTATCCGCTTCGAGGGTCACCTCAAGGACTACGAGCAGAGTCTGTTCAACGACCTGATGGTGCTGAAGCAGGACAATGACCTGGAAGACAACACCTCCATCCGTCAGATAGATATCCAGGCACGCCAGCTCCGCCTGTCGGAGAAACTGAACAAACTCGGCTACATCCCGACCCTGGCTCTGCAGATACAGGGTGGATGGAGTTCGATGCCGACGGAGTTCAATCCATTCGATGCTACCTACTACGGCAGCGCCTCCATCACACTTGCCTTCAGTTGGACCCTGAGCGGTGCCAGTTTCATGAAGACCAAGCAGAACAAACTCTCCATAGAGAACGTCGAGGAGCAGCGCCAGTATGCGCTCGAGCAACTGGAACTGGCTATCAACTCGTCGCTCAATACCATCGAGACTGCCGCCGAACAGGTGGTGGCCAACAAGCAGTCGGTCTATGCCTCGGAACGTGCCTACCAGATCAGCAGCAAGCGCTACGAGGTCGGTTCGGGCACCCAGTTGGAGCTGAACAGCAGTGCCAACTCGCTGCAGCAGACCCGCCTGCAGTATGTACAGGCTATCTATGACTTCGTTTCGGCCCAGGCTACACTCGAGGAGACCCTCGGACGGACGGTCGGAGACAATTGATAATTGACAATTGATAATTGATAAAACCTATCTAATTGAAAATTGAAAATTGAAAGTTGAAAATTGAAAAGCCTTCAATTAGTCTTTTTGAAACGGCTTTAATTTTCCTACAGAAATATAATAAAAAACAAGATATGAAGAAATCATCCCTTTTAGTGTCCGCCCTGGCTGCCGTACTGTTGAGCAGCTGTATGGGCGAGAAAGAGACTCCTACCACCTTCAAGACCAATGAGGAACAGGAGGCTGTCAATGTAAAGAGCAAGCGTGTCGAAGCGCGCGATGTCGATCAGTTGGTCGAGTTCACCGCCAATGTCGAGGCAGATGTGACCAACAACATCGCACCACAGCAGCCAGTACGTATCCGCAAGATCAATACCGAGGTGGGCCGCTACGTGAGCAAGGGTGACCTGCTCGTCGAACTCGATGACAACTCGCTGGTTCAGCTCACAACCAAATTGGCTCAGGAGCGTATGGACTTCAACCGCATCGAGGAACTGTACAAGATAGGCGGCGTCGCTAAGTCTGCCTACGAGCAGGCCAAGATGGCACTGGACATAGACGAGCGTCAGTACCAGAACCTGATGGAGAATACCCGCCTGCTGGCTCCTACAGACGGTATCGTCACTGCCCGCAACTACGATGCAGGCGACCTGTATAGCGGTGCTCAGCCTGTACTGGTAGTGGAGAAGATCACTCCTGTCAAGATTCTGCTCGACGTCAATGAGCAGTACTACAAGAGCGTCAAGGTAGGTATGCCTATCAGCAACATCTCGATCGACGCCTACCCAGGTGAGACCTTCGAGGGCCGCGTCAGCATCATCTATCCTACCATCAACGCAGCCACCCGTACCTTCCAGATCGAGGTGCAGATTCCTAACTTGAAGCAGCGCGTACGTCCAGGTATGTTTGCCCGCGTCACCCTTAACTTCGGTACTGCCAACCGTGTGCTGGTACCGGATCAGGCAGTAGTGAAGCAGACCGGTTCGGGCGAGCGTTTCGTCTATGTCATCAGTGGTGGCAAGGCTTACCACAAGACCATCGAACTGGGCCGCCGCCTGGATGCCGAGTACGAGATTTTGAGCGGTATCAACGCGGGCGACGAGGTCGTCGTCTTCGGACAGACTCTGCTCTCAGACGGTCGTGCCGTCAATGTGCTCCAGTAATGGACTATTCACTCCATTTTTTTCGCATCCTTTTCTACTGAACGTGAGTAAGCAGAAAACTGGCGAAACAATCATTCCATTAACCCTATAATACTGAATATACAGATATGTCATTATACGAAGGTGCGGTCAAACGACCGATCATGACCTCGCTGGTGTTTATCGCCATTGCCATATTCGGTCTCTTCAGCCTGAGCAAGTTGCCTATCGACCTCTTCCCGGACATCGATACCAACATGATCATGGTCATGGAGACCTATGCAGGCGCATCGGCCGAGGATATAGAGAACAATGTGACCCGTCCGCTGGAGAATACGCTCAACTCGGTCAACTACTTGAAGCATATCACCTCCAAGTCGATGGAGAACTATGCCATCATTACGATGGAGTTCGAGTATGGACACAATATCGACCAGTTGACCAACGACGTGCGAGACAAACTCGATATGATATCCACGGCACTGCCTGACGGTGCCGGTACGCCTATCATCTTCAAGTTCTCGAGCGACATGATTCCTATCCTGGTGCTCAGTGCCCAGGCTAACGAGAGTCGCGATGCACTCTACAAGATTCTGGACGACCAGGTGGCCAACCCGATTGCCCGTATCGCAGGCGTCGGTTCGGTATCCATCTCGGGTGCCCCGGAGCGTACGGTGTATGTCTATTGCCAGCCAGAGAAACTCGAGGCCTACAACCTGACCGTCGAGGCCATCTCGCAGAAGATTGCCGTCGAGAACCGCAACGTCCCTGGCGGATCGTTCGATACGGGTAACAACGCCTACACGCTGCGTGTGCAGGGTGAGTTCAAGGACCCGAAGCAGATGGAGAACATCGTCGTATCGACCATGGGCAACAAGACCGTCTATCTGCGCGACGTCGCTACGGTAGCCGATACGCTCCAGGAACGTGCACAGAAGGTCATCACCTACTTCACCAACCCAAGCGACCCACAGGGCTACTCGGGCGAGCAGGGTGCCATGATCATCGTGCAGAAGCAGTCCGGTGCCAACTCGGTGGCTATCGCCGAGAAGGTGCTCGAGTTGCTGCCACGTCTGCAGCGCACTCTGCCATCGGACGTCACCATCGGCGTCATTGTCAATACGTCCGAGAATATCTACGCTACCATCGGTTCGCTGGAGGAGACCATCATCTACGCCATGCTCTTCGTGGCTATCGTCTGCTTCATCTTCCTGGGCCGCTGGCGTGCTGTGGTGGTCATCGTCATCACCATCCCTCTCTCTCTGATTGCATCGTTCATCTATCTGAGCGCTACGGGTTCGTCGCTCAATATGATTTCGCTCTCGTGCTTGAGCATCGCTATCGGTAATGTGGTCGATGATGCCATCGTCGTCCTGGAGAATGTCACCAACCACATCGAACGTGGTTCCGACCCGAAACAGGCAGCTATACATGGTACCAACGAGGTGGCCATCTCCGTTGTTGCCTCTACATTGACCATGATCGGCGTGTTCTTCCCATTGACCATGGTGACCGGTATGTCCGGTGTGCTCTTCAAGGAGCTGGGCTGGATGATGTGTATCATCATGACCGTCTCTACCACCTCGGCATTGACCTTCACCCCAATGCTCTGCTCGCTGATGCTGCGCCTCAAGAAGCGCGAGAACTGGTTCAGCCGTTGGTACAACCACTTTGTGGTACGCGGCATGCTCGACAAACTCGACGTGTGGTACGCCAAGCGTATCAACTGGGCTGTGCGTCACCGTGGCGTGGTCGTATTGGGCATCATCGTCTTCTTCTTCCTGTCATTGATGCCTGTCTTCACCAAGCAGATCGGTACCGGCTTCTTCCCGTCGCAGGACTCTGGCCGTATCTCGGTCAGCCTCGAGTTGCCTATCGGTACTCGTCAGGCTCGTGCCGAAGAGATTGCCAACGAACTGGCCAACAAGTGGATGACCCGTTGGGGTACACCTGAGACCAAGGTGCTCAAGGCTTGTAACTTCACCACCGGTCAGGCTGATACGGACAATACCTTCGCATCGATGCAGAACAACGGTACGCACATCATATCGTTCAACATATCTATGTACAAGGTCAAGGACCGTCTGATGAACCTCACCATGTATGATGTGGGTAACCAGATGCGTGAGGACCTCAAGGCCTACCCTGAGTTGGTCAAGAAGAACGTAGTCGAGGGTGGCCAGTCGGGCATGGGTGGTCAGACCGTAGCTCAGTTCGAGGTCTATGGTTACAACCTGGCTCAGACGGACTCGCTCATCCGCATCCTGCGCGACTCGATGATGACCTTGGACGGCGTCAGCCAGAGCCTCATCTCCCGTTCGGACTACCAGCCTGAGATTCAGGTCGATTTCGACCGCGAGAAGTTGGCCCGCTACGGTCTGGACCTCTCTACGGCAGGTGCCTTCATCCGCAGCCGCTTCAACGGTACGACAGCATCTTATTTCCGCGAGGATGGTAACGAGTACGACATCGTGGTACGCTACAGCCCCGAGGTGCGCGAGAGCATCGAGACCATCGAGAATATCATGCTCTACGGTACACGTACCAACGAGCGCGGCATGACCGAGGTCTGCAAGGTCCGCATCAAGGACGTGGGCCAGGTGGTGGAGCGTTTCACCATGCCTACCATCGAACGCAAGGACCGCCAGCGCGTCAATACGCTCACCTGCGTGGTCAACACGGACAAGTCCAACCTGGGTAAGGTGGTCGAGGCTGGTCAGGCTTTCGTGGAGGGTATGCGCGACCGCGGTCTGCTCACAGGCGACGTCGATATCCAGGTAGCCGGTTCGTACGAGGATCAGCAGGATTCCTTCCGCGACCTGGGTATGCTCGGATTGCTCATCCTCATCATCGTCTTCATCGTCATGGCTGCTCAGTTCGAGTCTATGTCCGACCCATTCATCATCATGCTCGTCTCTATTCCGTTCACCTTCACCGGCGTCGTGCTGGCTCTGTGGATCACGGGTGTGGACCTCAACGTGATGTCTATGTTGGGCGCCATCATGCTGATCGGTATTGTGGTCAAGAACGGTATCGTGCTCATCGACTATATCCACTTGCTGCGTGAACGTGGCTACTCGGTCATCACTGCCGTCGTGGCTGCCGGCCGTAGCCGTCTGCGTCCTGTGTTGATGACCACACTCACCACCATCCTCGGTATGTTGCCTATGGCTATCGGTACCGGTCAGGGTTCGGAGATGTGGCAGCCTATGGGTATCTCCATCATCGGTGGTCTGCTCGTATCTACGGTCATGACTCTGGTGGTCGTACCTTCGGTATATTGTATCTTCCAGGGCATCAAGATCCAGCGTGAACGTGTCAAGTGGGCCGACGAACTCGGCATCGAACTTGAGTGGAAAAAGAAACATCACATCTTTAAACGTCGTAAGTAATGAAAGCAGTTTTTATAGCATTCGATCAGGCGCATCGCGAGGAGGTAATCGCAGCGCTCAACAGTAGTATGATGCGTGGTTTCACCTGCTTTGAGGACGTCCAGGGCCGTGGCTCTGTATCGGGCGAACCTCACTACGGCAGTCACGCCTGGCCTGGCATGAACAGCGCCATCCTCTCTATGTGCGAAGACGACCGTGTGCCTGTCATCATGGAGCGTCTCCGCAAGATTGACCACGAGCGCCCTATGCTCGGTCTGCGGGCCTTCGTCCTTCCGGTCGAGGAATCGCTCTAAGGGCCACGGAGTCAGGACATTGTCCCGCTCCGCCATATAATGTACTTTTTTAAGCCTTTCTCTATTTTTATACTACCAGGCTGGGGATGCGCATCCCCAGCCTGGTTTGGTTCTGTACGGGACGGGCTGCTCTGTGTGCGCTCTCCTGCCTTGCTATGTGTGGCGGTGTACATTATGGCGCTGATTTACTTTTTTTTGCGCATTTTGGACGAAAATTTGGAAATCTCGCGATTTTTGACTATATTTGCACCCAAAAATTCGATTTTCTCACCAATGATCAAATATACAGAAAACGCATCACTGCGACCATATAATACCTTCGGCGTCAATGCTCAGGCAGCGCTGCTGGTAGAGTATTCAGCCGAAGAGGACCTGCCTCAGATCTTCGCCGACGAGCGCGTCAAGGGACGTCCGTTCTGGCATGTGGGTCAGGGGAGCAACCTGCTCTTCACCCAGGACTACGAGGGTGTGATTTTACACGGTAGTATCAAGGGCATTCGCCCCACCTCTCAGACGGAGGAGGTGATACTGCTGGAGTGCGGCGCCGGCGAGTCGTGGGACCATGTCTGTGAATGGTGCGTGGACCGTGGTTTCTATGGTGTGGAGAACCTGTCGGGCATACCTGGCGAAGTGGGCGCCGCAGCTGTGCAGAACATCGGCGCATACGGTGTGGAGTTCAAGGATGTGGTCGTAGCTGTATCGGTCTATGACATCGTGCAGGGTAAGAACGTCATCGTCAGCGTGGCTGACTGCCACTATGGCTACCGCACCAGTATTTTCAAGACGCCGGAATTCAAGAACCGCTTCATCGTGACCAGCGTGCTGCTCAGCCTGTCGCGCAAGGCTCCCTTCCTGCTCGAATACGGCAACATCAAGGCTGCGCTGCTGGAGAGGGGTTTCTCGCTGGCTCAGTCGTCGGACAAACGTAAGTCGAACAAGTCGCTCCGCGGCAAGCAGATCACGCTGCACGCCATGCGTGACACGATATGCGCCATCCGGTCGGCGAAACTGCCCGACCCTGCCGTGCTGGGCAATGCCGGCAGTTTCTTCAAGAACCCTGTCATCCCTACGGTTCGATACAAGGCGCTGCTGTCCAATCATCCGGACATGCCTTCGTACGAGGTGGACGCCTCGCATGTCAAGGTCCCTGCCGGTTGGCTGATAGAACACGCTGGATGCAGTCAGCGCCGCGTGGGTGACGCCGAGGTGTACGAGAAGCAGTGTCTGGTGCTGGTCAACCGTGGCCATGCCTCGGCCCGCGACATCATGCAACTGGCTGCACTTGTCACGGATACGGTGCGCGAACGTTTCGATATTCAGATTGAACCCGAAGTGAATTTTATATAAACGAAAACCATAACGAAGACGAAAACAACTTCGTACGAAAACGAAAACCATAACGAAAACAGTTTCGTACGAAACCGAAAACCAAAACGAAAATGCTCCCGTTGTGGTTGTAATGATTGACTGATAACGAATAACTATTTTTAGTATAAGCCATTGAAAGTTACTTTTCTGGGTACTGGTACCTCATGTGGTGTGCCGTTCCCTACCTGTCAATGTGAGGTGTGCACATCCAAGGACCCTCGCGACAACCGTCTGCGGTGCTCTTGCCTCGTAGAGACCAGCCAGGGCCAGAACCTGCTGATAGACTGCGGACCGGACTTCAGACAACAGGCGCTGCGCGCTGGATTGACCCACATCGATGCCCTGCTCGTGACGCACAATCACTTCGACCATGTAGCTGGACTGGATGACCTGCGCGCCTTCTGCTACGAGTCGCCTCTGGCCACCTATGCCGATGCCACGGTGTCGGCCACTTTCATCGACAAGTATGACTACATCTTCGTGCATCGTTATCCAGGCGTGCCCAAGATGGACCTGCACCCGACTGCTCCTGAAGAGGTGCTGACCTTCGGTGATACGGTGGTGCGTCCCATTCAGATTTTTCACGGTAAACTGCCTATTTATGGATGGCGCGTTGGTGACCTCGCTTACCTGACGGACTGCACTTCGATACCGGAGCAGGAGTGGAGCAAACTGCAGGGGATTGATACGCTCATCATTGATGCCCTACGCTGGACGCCTCATCCCACTCATTTCTCGGTGGAACAGGCGCTCGAGGTGGTGCACCGCATGCAACCCCGTCAGACTTACTTCACTCACATGGGCCACGCCATCGGCCTGCACGCCCAGACCGATACGAAACTGCCCGCAGGTGTCCACCTCGCCTACGATGGCCTGGTCATCGAGGTAAATGACGCCCCTGCACGGTAACGCGGCCCACCCTGTTCCCGCTGGTACCCCTGTTCCCGCCGTCACCCCTGTTCCCACCGGTCACTGTTCCGCCGTCCCGCCCTGTCCCGCTGGTACCCTAAACAATGGCCAATATTGGCCATTGTAATGAGCCCGCCACCGCACCGCTCCCGGCCCGGCATCGCCCCGTCCCGACATCGCGCCGGTCTCGCATCGTCCCGGCATTATCACTTGATTACTCTACATAGATATGATTTTAACAGACAACTGGTTCACCGCTCTATCGGAAAATGAAGACGGAACCTACACATTCATCTCCGGCCGCTCGGGCATCGAGGCCTTCGTCGAGTCGGGCAAACTGCGCGAACGCCTCGAGATCGCCTGGACCTACAAGGCCGACGAGAAGGGCCTGCCAGCTGACGATGCCGAGGCGCAGACCATGGAGGAGGTGGGCGACAAACTGCGCGCTGCGATGGAGAAGGATAAACTCGCCATCGTGACCGGTATATACACTGGTCAGGGCAAGCGCGAGATAAACTTCATCTGCCGCAATATCGAGGCGTTCGGACAGCGCCTGAACGATACCCTCGCTTCCTACCCACAACTGCCTATCGTGGTCAATGCATACGATGATCCTGACAATCAGGAGTATCGCGACCTGCTCGAACTGAAAGGCGAGGAGGATTGACCCAAGTGGAGGACTGATCAAAAAGTAGTACACTATTTATGCCTTTTCATCCTACTGAACGTTGCAAACAATGGTTTTGCCTGTTTATGGCCTATGCCTCTCGATGGGGTATGGGGTGGGGTGTAAAGGCATTGCTCGTATCCGTGATACTGCTGTCGGGATGCAGCGTGACCCGACACATCCCCGAAGACAAGGCGGTGGTCAGCCGCGTGTACATCGAGGTGGACGGCCGCCCCAGCAACAACAGCAAACTGCGACTGGCGGTCGCTCAGAATGCCTATCATCGCACCTTCGGTATATTGCCTATGTCGGCATGGATATGGCACAACGATACGGTGAGCGCATGGCACAGGTTCAGGGCGAAACTCGGAGCACAGCCGCCGGTGTACGACGAAGAACTGGCGCTGCGCACGGACCAGGCGATGCAACGTGCATTGGTCAACCAGGGTTACTTGGAGGCTACGGTGACGCACACTACCGAGGTGCGCAAACGTAAGGCGGAGATCACCTACCACGCTACGCGCCGACAGGCTCACCGCGTCAACCGTATCAAGTATATGGTCGAGGACCCGCTGCTGGAACCTCTCATCATGGAACTGGCGCCGGACGGCGCGCTCAAGAAAGGGGTGCACCTGGACCGCAGCATACTCGAGTCGGAACGTACGCGCCTGACGAGCCAGATGCGTGACTCGGGCTTCTATGACTTCAACAAGGAGAATATCTCGTTCCTGGCTGATACGGTCGAACGTGACAAACGGGTGGACCTGACAATGGTGGTGCGTGGTATCCATAACCGTTATATGATCAAGAGCGTGCACTTCGTGCCCGACTATGACCTGGCTACGGGTCAGCGTATGGGCAAACCGGACTATCTGCGTGCCAAGGTATTGGTCGAAAACTGCTATATCCAACCGGGTACGCTGTACAGTGAGTCGAACGTGCGCAAGACCTACAGCGCCTTCTCGCGCCTGCATATCCTCAAGTATGTCAACGTGCGCCTGGAACCGACTGGACAACCCAACGAACTGGCTTGCACGGTCTATCTGAGCCCGCAGAACCCACAGGCTGTGCAGTTCGAACTGGATGGTACCAACACGGCGGGTGACCTGGGCTTTGCGGCCTCGTTGACCTACCAGCACCGCAACCTGTTCCGTGGTTCGGAGTCGTACAGCGCGACGCTCAAGGGCGGATACGAGTCTCTGTCGGGTGACCTGTCGGGCTTCGTCAATGATAACTATATGGAATATTCGTTCGACAATCAGATCGATTTCCCTCGTTATCTGTTCCCCTTCATGAGTGCAGAACGTCGCCGGGCATTCTCGGCCACGACGGCCATCAAGGCTGGCTACAGTTACCAGTCGCGTCCGGAATATACCCGTATCATCACCAATGCCGGTCTGGTATATAAATGGAATACGCCGGCTCACAATCTGTACCATGTGCTCAATGCCATTGACCTGAGTTATGTCTATCTGCCCGAGATCAGCCTCGACTTCAGCAACCGCATCAGCCAGTACAGTACATCGACCTCTAACAGTTTCCGTTCGCACTTTATCCTTTCTTCATCGTACAATATATATGCTGGTAATGGCCGCAGTATGATGAACTCGCGTCCGGAGACCTCGCACGACCTGTGGATGTTGCGCCTCAGTCCGGAGATAGCGGGCAATCTGCTCAACGCATTGGCCAAGCAGTTCGCCTTCGAACAGTCGGACGGGCAATATCAGATTTTCAACCTGCCCTTCGAACAGTATGCCAAGTTCGATGTGGACTGGGCGTGCAGCAAGTACCTCACGGACCGCTCGCGATTGGCCATGCACCTGTCCGGCGGCATAGCAGTGCCCTATGGCAACAGCAACGTCATGCCATTCGAGAAACGCTATTATTCGGGCGGCGCCAACTCGGTGCGTGGCTGGAATGTGCGACGTCTGGGGCCAGGTCGATACACGCGTCAGACCTCGTCATCGGATAGTAGTGGTACGGAAGCCACGGTCCAGCAGAGTGAGTTCTTCTACCAGTGTGGTGACGTGCGACTGGATGCCTCGGTCGAACTGCGCAGCCGTCTGTTCTGGAAATTCGAGTTCGCAGCCTTCATCGATGCTGGTAATGTATGGACGCTCAAGGACTATCCGGACCAACCTAACGGCGTGATCAGTAAGGACTTCTACCGTGAGATAGCCATGGCATGGGGCCTCGGTCTGCGTATGGTGACGGACTTCGTCGTATTGAGAGCGGATTACGGTATCAAGGCCTATGACCCGGCATCGGACACCTGGCTCATCAAGAACCCCTTTGGCCACGATAAGCGTACGTTCCACTTCGCAGTCGGTTATCCTTTCTGACAAGTTCGGCCTATTATTGGGACAAAAAGCGCCATTTATTTGGAAAATTAAAAAATATGTAGTAAATTTGCGCGCTTGATAAATAGCACAACGAACTAATTGATAATAGACAGAAACGTTTTTCGTTTTCGTTATCGTTAAGGTACGAAGTTTTTCGTTTTCGTTTTCGTTATCGTTCATTAGTTTTCGTTTTCGTTCTTTAGTTTTCGTTAAATTCTTTTATATGTATCGTAAACAGACTTGTGGCGAGCTCCGCCTCGCCAATGTGGGCCAGCAAGTGACTCTGGCAGGCTGGGTACAGCGTGTGCGTAAGATGGGCGGACTCACTTTCGTGGATCTGCGTGACCGTTATGGTATCACACAGCTGGTGTTCGATGAGTCGGACGGCAATGCCGAGTTGTGCGAAAAGGCCAATCACCTGGGCCGCGAATATGTGGTACAGGCCATTGGCGCTGTACGCGAACGTGCCTCTAAAAACGCCAAGAACCCAACTGGCGACATCGAAATCGTCGTCAGTGAATTGAACGTCATTTCTTCATCGGAGGTTCCTCCATTCACCATCGAGGACAATACCGATGGCGGTGATGACCTGCGTATGCAATACCGCTATCTGGACCTGCGTCGTCCATGTGTGCGCAAGAACCTCGAACTGCGCCACAAACTGGCTTTCGAGGTGCGCCGTTACCTGGATGGACAGCACTTCCTGGAGATTGAGACTCCTATGCTGATCAAATCTACGCCTGAGGGTGCTCGTGACTTCGTCGTTCCTTCTCGTATGAATCCTGGTCAGTTCTATGCCTTGCCACAGTCTCCACAGCAATTCAAACAACTCCTGATGGTGGCTGGTATGGACCGCTACTTCCAGATAGTGAAGTGCTTCCGTGATGAGGACCTGCGCGCTGACCGTCAGCCTGAGTTCACGCAGATAGACTGCGAGATGTCGTTCGTCGATCAGGAGGACGTCATCCAGATGTTCGAGGGTATGATGAAGCACCTCTTCAAGGAACTGAAGGGCATTGAGTTCGATACTTTCCCACGTATGACCTGGGAGGATGCCATGCGTTACTACGGATCGGACAAACCCGATCTCCGTTTCGATATGAAGTTCGTTGAACTGAAGGTCGATCCTGCCAAGGAATCCAAGTTCGCCGAGGGTGCACGCCCTGAGGCTGTGATGGATGTGCTGCCTGCTGGTCAGTTCTCGGTCTTCGATGATGCCGCATACGTAGCTGGTATCTGCGCCCCTGGTTGCGCCAGCTATACCCGCAAGCAGATTGACCAACTCACCGACTTCGTCAAGCGCTCACAGATCGGTGCCAAGGGCTTGATTTGGATTCGCAAGAATGAGGATGGTTCGCTCAAGTCATCAATCGACAAGTTCTATGCTCCAGAGGTGATTGCCGCTCTGTGTGACCGCTTCGGTGCAAATAACGGCGACTTGATGCTCATCCTGTGCGGCGAACGTCGCAAGACGCAGAAGCAACTCTGCGCCCTCCGTCTGGAGATGGGCCAGCAGTTGGGCTTCCGCGATCCAAGCAAGTTCGTGCCTCTGTGGGTCATCGACTTCCCGCTCTTCGAGTGGGATGACGAGACGCAGCGCTACTACGCTACGCACCACCCATTCACCATGCCTAACCCAGACGATATTCCATTGCTCGACACTGATCAGGGCAAGGTTCGCTCTTGGGCATACGACTGTGTAATGAATGGCGTCGAGTTGGGCGGTGGCTCGGTACGTATCCACGATTCTGCCCTGCAGGCCAAGATGTTCAAGCTGCTCGGCTTCACGCCCGAGAAGGCTATGGAGCAGTTCGGCTGCCTCATCAATGCCTTCAAGTATGGTGCTCCTCCTCACGCTGGTCTGGCTTTCGGCCTGGACCGTGTCGTAAGTATGTTCGCCGAGATTGACAGCATCCGCGATACCATCGCATTCCCAAAGAATAACTCTGGTCGTGACGTGATGGTCGATGCTCCTTGTGCCATCGATCAGGCTCAGTTGGATGAACTGCAGTTGGCACTCAACCTCAAGGAAGAATAATCGGATATGAATGCAAGCAATGTGTCGGTCCCTCATGACGGTCACATTGCCTGTATTCGTTTTTATGAACCTCACATCTTTTTATTATGAAGAAACTCTCTCTCTATGTAGTTTTGTCGCTCGTATGTATTTCGGGTGCCTTCGCCCGTTCAAAGAAGAATCAGCCTAAGAACCTGATTGACGAGCCTAAGCAGATGGCTATCGCCTTTGCTGAGGATGAAATGAAACGTTTCCCTGAACTGTGGATGTATGACTGGGGTACGCGCCCATTCTTCGGCTACTCGCAGGGCGTAGGTGGTAATGCATATCTCTATCTCTATGCAGAGACGGGTGACCGCCGTTACTTTGACTACGCCGAACAGTGGTGCGACACATTGGTCAATGAAGACGGTACAATCAAGAAACGTGCTATGGAGGCCTACAACCTCGACTTGATTCGCGGTGGTATGGTCCTGTGCCAGGTATATCGTGACATCAAGGCCAATCCTGAACTGGTAGGTGGCAAGGAGGCTGCCAAACCGAAATTGGCCAAATACAAGGCAGCAATGAAGGAACAGCTGATCCGTCAGTTGCGCAATCAACCTAAGACTTGTGATGGTGGTTTCTGGCACAAGTTGGTCTATCCTCACCAGATGTGGCTGGATGGTATCTATATGGCTTCGCCTTTCATGGCGGCGTATGGCGATACGTTCAAGGACGACAGCTGGAAGGCCGAGGCCCTGCAGCAGGTCATCACTTGTTGGCGTCATACTTATGACCCAAAGACGGGCCTGTTGCACCACGCATGGGACGAGTCGGCTGCTCAACGTTGGAGCGATGCTGAGGGTCACAGTCCTAACTTCTGGGGCCGCTCCATCGGTTGGTACCTGATGGCTATGGTCGATATATTGGACTATATCCCTGAAGGATTCCAAAGCCAATTCAATCAGGGCCACAAGGATACGGTGATGATCTCCGGTCGCGATACTTTGATCCGCTACATCAATACTCTGGTCGATGCACTGCCGCAATATCAGCGCGGCGGTATGTGGTACCAGGTGATGGATCAACCTGACCGTGAGGGTAACTGGCCTGAGGCTACCGTAACGACTCAGTTCATGTATGGTATATGCAAGGCTATCAACAAGGGTTACCTGCCAGCCGATCGTGTGCAGATTGCCATTGACGCCTACAATGGTCTGCAGCAGACTCCATTCAAGCATCGCGACGAACCTCTCGATGGCCCGATGCTGATCCGTGACTCTATAGGCCGACTCACGTTGTCGCAATGTTGCGCAGTGGGAGGTCTGGGAGGCAAGCCTTATCGCGACGGCTCATTCAATTATTATATTAATGAGCGTATTCGCCACGATGACGGCAAGGGTACCGGCCCATTTATCGTCGCTTGCTATGAACTGGGCAAGATTGTCGAGAATGTCAATCCTGCCAAGCAATCTAAAAAGAAGAAATAATTCGTCATACTGCCTCTGAACAGGTTCTATGTCCTGCAGAGGCAGTATTAGTGTCAAAAACGGATTGGCACGTACGGATTCCTTTTTGCAGCGTTATTGTGCACTACAATCCTATGTTGCAGCTGTTTAATTGCCACTTTTTGTGCAATTTTTGTCTGTTTAGTACAAAAAATGGGCAAAATATTTGCACATTTCTATATAGTTTCGTATATTTGCACCATCCAAATAGTGTTGCCGTATCAATGGTATGCGGCCTTCAAGACTTACAATACAAATTATATTACCTATGCTTAAGTTCTTGTACTCTTTCCTGTTCTTGACTGCTCTCTCCTTAGGCGTTACAGTCGCAGCTAATCGTCCGTTGGCACTCGAGGGTTCCTATGGCCCTGACAGTGTGCTGTTCCGTCTCGATTTGGCATACGATGATGGCGGACTGATTTGGGGTACTCGCACGTTTGTCAATGAAGAGGGTGAGATTCTGAATACGAATAAGGTGTTTGGTACCTATAGTGCTCGTCTGTTGGCATCGGACCTGGTTGGTTATATGACCATCAATGTACTCGAGTTCGATGAGGGCAACAAGATTGTCGGCCGCTATGTGTTTGAGGCTGATGAGTGCGATAATTATAAGAATAAAACCATCCATCGTGGTGGTTACTGGAGTAATGGCGATGTTATTCATCGTTTCAACGAGGCTGACATCGTCGTAGCACGCCCTATGTTGCCTAAACCAAATGGGGATGAACTCTATCGCTTGGGTTATACCTTGCGTGTATATCGTGATATCCGCGACACATTGAGCCTCAAGAATAACCGTGACATCATTTACGAGAGTGTTTCCCGTATGCAGGTGCCGGCTTATCTGCCTACTCGTTGCCAGCAGTCTATTGATACGCTTGTGGCTCAGAATACCGAAAAGGGCCTCGAAGCTATGTTTAAGGTAGTTACGCCCGATCAGTGGTATCCTCATACTGTCAAGGTTGAGATCGATTCTATCTCGGAGGGTCCTAAATATGTATCACTCAAGTTGAGCCGCCGTCTCTACTATCGTGGTTCTCTCGCTGAGCTTGATCAGAACTACTATACTTATAGCAAGGAGACTGGTCTCCTGCTGGATATGAAGAATCTCTTCGTTAATCCAGGTAGTCTTGATTTGCAGCGTATCATCATTCACGAGGGTCGTGTCCAACTCAAGATTGATAACTTGCTCAATGACCCTGAGTACACTATCCTCAATCCATCTATCATTGGTGATTATGTGCTGATCTGCTATCGTAAGGGTGAGCGTGAATATGGCAGTTGCCGTATTCCTGTAGAGCGCCTCTTTGGCTTCTTTACTCCAATCGCGAACTCTATCTTCGCCCGTCCTCGTCGATAAACAAGCATAGACAATATAAAGTGAGACCTTTCATCCTTTGGGGTGAAAGGTCTCTTCTTATTTTGAGGACGGCCTCTTTTTGTTGGGTGGATAGCCTCTCCATATTGTGAGGACAGCCTCTCCATGTTGTGAGGACAATCTTCCCCAGTGTTGTCTATAGTTTCTGTAGGTTGTCTCTTGTCCCTATCTGATGCGGCACTCGAGGACTTGTTTGCCTTCGAGTTGTGCCGTAATGAGGTCTCCTTCGTGTACTCGGCCCACGCCCTTGGGTGTGCCTGTGAAAATCAAGTCGCCCATCTTGAGATTGTAGAATCGTGAGGCATACGAGATGATGCGGTCAACGGTATGGAGCATATCTCCAGTCCAACCTACTTGTCGGGTTTCTCCATTGAGCTGCATCTCGAAATGCAGGTCCTGGATGGTCTTCTCGGATGGGTTAGGACCCTCGCCTTGACGTATTATGCCGAGGTCCTTCAACTTGACCCACTCGCCGCAGAAGGCGGAATTGTCGAATCCCTTGGATATTTCCCAGGGTAGGCCTTTGGCCTTGAGCTGGCGTTGCAGGTCTCGGCAAGTGAAGTCTATTCCCAATGTGACCTCTTCGTAATAACGGTAGGCATAGCGCTCGGGTATGCTCTTGCCCAGACGATTGATGCGCACGACCAGTTCGGTCTCGTACTCGACTTCGTTGCTGAAGTCGGGAATGTAGAATGGCCAATCGGGGCGTAACCATGCGGTCTCTGGTTTCAGAAAGAGGGTAGGAGCAAACTTCGGTTGTGCTGCTACGTCTGTAATGGACTCTTGTCCAGTGAGCGCTCCGGCATTGCCAGTTCCTATATTGGTAGGATCATTGGCCAATGTGATACCCTCCACTTCTCCGATAGAGTGTTTGAGTTCTTTATTGTGTTCGGCATAGTTCATGCCGACGCAGATGATTTTCATATTTCTTTTTTATTATTGTCCGATTGTTCGTTGCTCTGACATAGCTCTATAGCCATGTAGTTCAGTTGTCGACATCGTTGCACGGTGGCAGATTGTAACTTGAGTTGGATCTAACATGAATAAGAGGGGATGTCGAGATGTAGCAATGTCGGGAGGAACGGTAGGTTATTTCCGTCCGAAGTCAGCGGGTATTTCGCCCCATTGTTTGGTCTCCCATTTATATATAGGTAGGCGGAAAGTGTGGGTGCGCAACCATTGTTCGGCACGACGTATCATGTCGAAGATAGGGGCATTGACCTCGTTCTCTTCGAGTTTGGTCTTGCATATACCTTGGCGTACCCAGAGCTGAGCATTGACACTGTCACTGTATAATGGCAGCGATGTGCCCTGTTTCTCCTGCAGGGCAAGGCCGTGAACAATGGCGAGGAACTCACCGATATTGTTGGTGCCGCCTTCCAATGGGCCGACGCGGAAGATGACCTGACGAGTACGCACCAGTACCCCTTGATATTCCATTGGACCGGGATTGCCCGAACAGGCCGCATCGACGGCAAGAGAATCGAGAATGTATGGTACGGTGCAGGGTTGGGCCGATGTTGCATTGGGCAATACTTGCGTATCGGATGTGCTGCGTACATCGCGTACGCCGATAGGGGTGAGGCGGCGCTGAGGGATGGGGGTGCCCTCTTCCTGACGTTGCTTCAACTGGTTGTTGACCTGCTGGATGAGTCCGTCCTTGTCATAGCCGGCGCGGAAGGCCTCGATGGCAGCCTCCTGTGTGCGGTATGCGCGGTAACTGGCATTGGGATAGCCCGATACCTGCAGTTGAGCCTCTTCCCAACTGTCATACACTCCAGGGGCAAAACCCTGCCATACTACATAATATTTATTGGATTGCATTTGTATATTTCTATGTTTTTATCGGATTCATACTGCAAAGATATACAAAATATTTGATATACTTGCCAAAATATGAAAGAAATTTACAAAATATGCGATTTTTGTGGCAAAATTCTTGTATATTTGGAAAAAGGGCTGTATCTTTGCAGAAATTTCAGATGTTTTTAAGGTGCAACGAATCTTTCTTATCGGCTACATGGGTGCCGGCAAGACAACGCTCGGCAAGGCATTGTCCAAAACCATGAACCTGCAGTTTATAGACCTGGACGATTTTATTGTAGCACGCTACCATAAGACCATCAAGGAAATTTTTGCCGCAGAAGGCGAAGATGGCTTTCGGCTCAAGGAGCGTCGTGCGCTCGAGGAGGTTGCTACCTATGAGGACGTCATCATCTCGCTGGGAGGAGGTACACCATGCTTCTTCGACAATATGAAACTGGTGCGTCAGTCCGGGCGAAGTGTATATCTCAAACCGACGGAAGAGGTGCTTCTGGAGCGTCTTATAATAGGTAAACACAAGCGTCCGTTGTTGGCCGACAAGAGTGATGACGAGATACTCGGAGTGATACGCGAACAGCTTGCCTGGCGTGAGCCATACTACCTGCAGGCCGAGATTACGTTCAATGCCTCGCATCTGGAAAACAAGTCAGACATCCATCTGTCGGCCGAAAAATTGGCTGAATTATTGCAGTCCAACAGTTGACATCCCCACACCCCCATACTGCGTGCATCCGAGGGAAAAGACGACCTCGGAGAGAGACAAGAGATACCTAATGCAAATTATATACATTAAATATACAAAAAATTAACAATGGAGAATCCAAAGATTATTGAGACCCCGGAAGTAGTAGTACGTTTCTCGGGTGACTCAGGTGACGGCATGCAGTTGGCCGGTACCATCTTCTCGACCGTTGCAGCCATATTGGGCAACGAGATCAGTACATTCCCAGACTATCCTGCCGAGATGCGTGCTCCAGTCGGTTCGCTGGCTGGTGTATCTTCTTATCAGGTACACGTAGGTAAGAAGGTCTATACTCCAGGTGACCAGTGCGACGTGCTTGTAGCAATGAATCCTGCGGCCCTCAAGCAGAACGCCAAGTACCTAAAGAAGGGTGGCGTACTCATCTATGACCAGGATACCTTCGTCAAGGCAGGTCTGGACAAGGCTAAGTTCACTACCGACGATCCATTCCAGGAGATGGGTCTGGCTGGCGTGATGCAGATCCTGCCAGTACCAGTGACCGAATCAACCAAGGCTTCATTGGCCGACAGCGGTATGGATGCCAAGTCTATCGCCCGTTGCCGTAACATCTTCGCATTGGGCTTTGTGTTCTGGTTGTTCAATCGTCCATTGGACAAGGCTATCGACTTCCTGACCGGCAAGTTCGGCAAGAAGCCTGCTGTCCTCGAGGCCAACATCAAGGTCATCACTGATGGTTTCAACTATGGTGCCAATACCCACGCTTCGGTTTCTACCTATCGAGTAGAGAGCAAGCAGGCAGAGGCTGGTACATACTGCGACGTCAAGGGTAATGCCGCTACAGCATACGGCCTTGTTGCCGCTGCCGAGAAGGCTGGTTTGAAACTTTTCTTGGGTTCATATCCTATCACCCCAGCTACCGACATCCTGCACGAACTGTCTAAGTTGAAGTTCCTCGGCGTAACAACCGTACAGGCCGAAGACGAGATTGCAGGTATATGTACCGCAATCGGTGCCAGCTTCGGTGGTGCATTGGCAGCAACCTCAACATCAGGCCCTGGCATTGCGCTCAAGAGCGAGGCTATCGGTCTGGCAGTGATGGCCGAGTTGCCATTGGTTGTCATCGACGTAATGCGTGGTGGTCCATCGACGGGTCTGCCTACCAAGACCGAGCAGACCGACTTGATTCAGTGCCTCTATGGTCGCAACGGTGAGTGTCCATGCGTAGTGATGGCAGCATCTACTCCAGTTGATTGCTTCCACGCAGCATATAGCGCTTCCAAGATTGCGCTCGAGCACAATACTCCTGTTATCCTTTTGACCGATGCCTTCCTGGGCAATGGCTCATCTTCGTTCCGCATCCAGGACATCGACTCTCTGCCAGCCATCAAGCCTGCTGTTGCAGCTGAGGGTACTATTGACTATAAGCCATTCGACCGCGATTCTGAGACCTTCGTCCGTCTTAAGGCCATTCCTGGTACCGAGGGCTTGATGCACCGTCTGGGTGGCCTAGAGAAGACTCCTGCTGGAGCTATCACCACCGATCCTAACATGCACCAGATGATGGTTACCAACCGTCAGAAGAAGATCGATTATATCGCCAACTGCATCCCAGCTCTCGAAGTCACAGGCGACGCAGATGCTGATACTATCGTCATCGGTTGGGGCGGCACCTACGGTCATATCTCTGCTGCGGTTGAGAATCTCCGTGCACAGGGCAAGAAGTTGGCTCAGGCACACTTCTCTTACATCGCTCCTCTGCCTAAGAACACTGCTGAGGTTCTCCGTCGCTACAAGACCATCCTCTGCTGCGAGCTGAACAATGGCCAATTCGCCGGCTACCTCCGTTCTCAGATTGAGGGCATCAGCATCAAGCAGTTCAATGAGGTTAAGGGTCAGCCATTCCAGATTGCAGATATCGAGAAGGCTATAGCTAATTTGTAATTAAGAGAAGTGAAAAAGAAGAGAAAAGGGAGTGAAAGGGACGTTTGCTATGACTGATTATGGTTTTCAGCGCTTGATAGCATGGCAAAAGGCACATGAATTTGTGCTTGCAGTTTATAATGCTACATCACAGTTTCCTGCCTATGAACGCCGTGGCCTTTGGTCTCAGTTCACCAGAGCAGCGGTTTCAATAGCGGCTAATATTGCTGAAGGTTATAAGAAAATTGGAAAGCCTGATAAACTTCGTTTCTTGAATATTTCACAAGGAAGTTTGGAAGAATGTAGATATTATATTATTCTTTCTCGCGACCTCCAATATATTACAAATGAGACTGAACAAGAATTAATTTATAAAATAGAGGGAGCAAGTTGGTATCTAAATGCATATATGCAAGGCATTATAGATAACAAAGGAATTAAAGATTCACTTTGAAAATGAGAAGAGTATGAGATTAAGGTTTTGATATTATGAACTAAAATCATATCTGGTTTTTGTATTGTCTTTTTCTCTCCTTTTTCTCTTCCCTTTTATTCCTTTTCTCTTCCTTTCAAAAAATAACATTTATGTATACTCAACAAGACTTTAAGTCCGATCAGCCGCTCAAGTTCTGCGCTGGTTGTGGAGATCACGCTGTGGCTGCTTCGATGCAGAAGGCTATGGCCGAACTGGGTATTGCACCCAGCCAGACTGCAGTGATATCAGGTATCGGTTGTTCCAGCCGTATGCCATACTATATGAATACTTATGGTATGCACACCATCCACGGACGTGGATTGGCTGTAGCTACCGGTCTCAAGACTACCCGTCCAGACCTCACCGTCTGGAACGTGAGTGGTGACGGTGACTGCCTGGCCATCGGTGGTAACCACTTCATCCATGCCATGCGTCGTAACATCGACCTCAATATCTTGCTCTTCAACAACAAGATCTATGGCTTGACCAAGGGTCAGTACTCGCCAACATCAGACCGTGGTCTGGTGAGCAAGTCTTCACCTTGGGGTACTGTCGAAGATCCATTCTGCCCAGCAGAGCTTTGCCTGGGCGCACGTGGCAACTTCTTCGCCCGTGCCATCGACAATGACATCAAGGGCTCGGTAGCCTGCATGGTAGCTGCTGCCAAGCACAAGGGCGCAGCCGTCGTAGAGGAACTCTGCAACTGCGTTATCTTCGCCGACGGTATCCACAAGCGCATCACCTATCCTGCCGTACGTGCAGACAAGACTATCCTGCTCGAGGATGGCAAGCCAATGATCTATGGCAAGAACCGTGATAAGGGCCTTATCCTCGATGGTTGGAACATCAAGTCGGTCACCATCGGAGAGAACGGCATCACCGAGAAGGATCTGCTCGTGCACGATGCCAAGATGGCCGATCCTACTTTCCACCTCAAGCTCGCTATGATGGGATACAGCCCATACGGCTATGCCGGTGCTGACGACGACCTGCCTATCGCACTGGGCGTCATCCGTGACGTTGAAGCTCCTACCTACAATGATTGCGTCAATGCACAGATTGACGAGGTCAAGGGCAAGAAGCCACAGCGCACACTCAAGGACTTGCTCCTGAGCGGCGATACCTGGGAGGTTAAGTAATTCCTGCGTATCTAATATGTCCGAAGCATAGACTGTCGGATATCGTAATAGAAAGAGGACCTGGCCATATAGCCGGGTCCCCTTATTCTATTCAGAGACAAATCAATTGCGATGGTTTGCCCGAGAGCAAGCGGGTCATAGAGAGAAGATGGCAGGGTCAATATTACTTGCGTCGGCCCATCAAGTCATATATCTCTCCATCTCGTTCAATGCAGAGTCGGCCCTGAAGCCAAATCAATCTATAAGCCGAGGGAGCGAAGTCTTCCGCCTGGGTTGAAGTGATGCCAGTGGACTCTTCGAGCACCTTGACATAGTCTGGCAGATAGTATGAGAGGTGTGGCGGTTGATTGTAGGCCGACGTCTGCCATACCGTAGCCATACGGTACTGGTGGTCGTGCATCAGCGTAGGGATGCTGTAGTCCGTCTGGTAGGGGGTAGAGAATATCCACAGATGCGAGAATGTAGCAGCATCGTAGTATATCTGTTCCTCGCGCCAGTCACCGAAGATGTCGGCCTGCAGGCACGGCGTGTATTTGATCAGGTCAGTGCCAGCCTTGTAGGTAGAGACGAAATTGACCAATGTATTGATGCTGCTCGAACGTCCGGTCCATTTGGTGATGGCGCCCTGTTCTGTCAGTTCCTCCTGCAGGTCGCCGTCCCAGTAGGTACGGAAGTTGACCGTAGGCCTTTTGGTCGAGATGCTCACGCCGTCGGCGCTATAGACATTATTCGACTGAGTGCTCCAATATTCCGCACCACGGCTTGCTGCATCGATGTCCGCTATCAGACCACGGCCTATGTCGCTGCCGGCATACACGCCGCTCAGGTGTTCGCCAGTCAGGGCATCGTGCATCTCGGTACCATAGGCCGATGTCGTCTCCTCGTGCACCATCATTACCTCCAGTCCAGGACGGTCGGGCAAGAAATCGCCCACGTGCAACGCATCGCCGTGTCCCAGTCCTGTGCGGTACAGCAGAGTGCCGTCGTGGTCAATGGCGCACGATCCGTAAATGATCTCGTCCATCCCGTCTCCATCCACATCAGCTACTGCCTGGCTGTGTGCTCCCTCGCCGTATGCACCGTAGCCTGCTGCTGCCGAAGTGTGCAGCCAGCGGGTGCTCAGTTCCGAGCCATCGAAATCAACTGCCCATAGAAATGCTGCAGTGTAGTATCCGCGGCACATCACGAGCGAAGCCGCAGGTCGGTTTTCCCCATCCGTAGTCTGTACCTCATTGCCCAGATAGGCCACGCAGGCCAGATAGCGTTCACTGCGATTGCCGTACGAGTCTCCCCAGGAACTGATCGTGTCGCGGGGAGGCAGGAACCGTGTCGTAGCTATTTCAGCGCCTGTCTCGCCGTTGAAGACAGTCAGATATTCCGGTCCCGAGATGACGTACCCGCTCTTGCTGCCGTTTGTCGCGCGGTAGTCGGCCGTAGCGTCATCACCGGGCAGCAGCACGTAGTTGCCCAGCCCGTCTATGGTTCCCGGTGCTGTCTTGCAGGCCACCTCAGCCTTGCCGTCTCCGTCCAGGTCGTACACCATCAACTGAGTGTAGTGGGCGCCAGCACGGATGTTCTTGCCCAACTGAATGCGCCAGCGCCGTTTGCTCTCTCCGTCGGAAGGTCTCAGACCGTAGCAGTCGATGATGACGGGACCGGTATAACCGCTGAGGGAGTTGTCCTTCTGTCCGGCGGTATTGGCCACATCATTGACGGCCGATGGACTGGCAGGGTTCCAGTTGGTGTTGCAGGGGTCCCATTTCATCACCACCTCATACTCATGGTCTCCGTCCACGTCGGCCACCATACAGTCCCCCGGTACATACATATATTCGCCGCTTTCGGTCGTGCCGCCGTCAGGACGGTCCAGAGCAATGTCCCAATAGTCGTTGCTGAGCATCAGTGCTGTGTCACGCTCCGTGCACGCGTCATCGACCCAGGTTTCGAGTATGTATTGGCAGGAATCGGTGCCCGATGCGTCGAGCAGGTTGGTGTTGGTACATGCCTTGCCCGATATCAGTTCGCCGTTGCGGTACAGACGGAAGGTCGTATTCAGGGGGTCATCTATCAGTCGGCGCCAATTCACCAGATACCCATTGTCTGTATGGGTTGCTATCAGACCGCGGCACAAGGGCTCGGTGAGCAGTTCGAAGGGACGTCCCTCGTAGGGCATACTGAGCGGAACGTCGAATGTCTGTTCCGTCACCTCGCTGTTCTTCATGTTGTCCTTGATGGCCAATGCGCGCAGTCGGACGGTATGAGTCAGTGTCAATGGGGTGGTGTAGGTCGATGGGTAGTCGAGCACGGTGCCGTGATCCACCATCGTATAGAGAATCGTAGCTCCATCTGTGGCCGAGCTGAGGGTCACCTTGTATTCCGGAGCGCCAGTGTAGGTCATCACAGGAGCAGCAACCTGACCTTCGTACTCGGTGACGTCCTCATAGACCAACAGGTTGCGGTATATCACGCCGGCCGTGTTGGTCCAGCTCACGTCTCCATCTGCAACTACTTCGTACGTGTATGTCTTGAAGTCCGGTCCCGTATAGGTGTCCTGCCCGTACTCGCCGTTCAGGTTGTTCACGTCCGATATGCCGTTGTTGCCCAAACTGGACGAGCGCAGTTCGAATCGGACGAACTGTCCGGCCTTGAGGTTCTTGAGGGTGATGGGTTTGGCCGATTGTATTTGCACGCCGTTGCCCGATGACCCACGGTCATAGCACAGTAGCAGATTGCGCGCTGCAATCCCTTGGTCAAAGTATATGCCGTTGGTTTCGGCTATTACAGTGCCGTTGGCAGTGAGCAATGAACCATCCGTAGCCACCGCATTCTGGTAACGGCCACCTTTATCGTTCAGTGCCCAATTTTCAGAGTCTGCAGCCAGATTGTTGATGGTTGCTTCACTGTACGTGTTGAGCGGCCAATACTGGATGGTATCGTAGGTTTGGGCCAATGCGCACTGTACGCATAGCCAAATAGTGAAAGGAATGAGCTTTTTCATTGTATAAAATGTGCAGTCATAATCAGTTAGCGGCGCAAAGATAATCATTTTTTGTTTATAGTTGAACGCAGCCATCCCGAAAAGCGAGTAAAATGCCTCAATTTCGCACTGTAAGTTTGTATAAATCGCCAAAACAGCGTATCTTTGCATCGTGTTTCCACGGATGGAACACTACAATTGAAATAGTTATGATCACTAAGCAGAGCATGGAGACGGCATACTGTTTCCTGCACCAGAAGGAACGCGTTTATCGTTACAGCACGATGGACTGGCAGAAGGACGACATTGAGGTGGCCATCGCCTCGTATGTCGATTCCATGCCTCCGGAACTGTATGCCTTATTGGCCAATGGGCGGCAGCAGTACCTGCTGGATCACTCTCGATTCGCCGAGGATATGAATGATGCACTGGAGCAATTGGAACGAATGGTGTTTGGGGAAGGGACTAAGTGACGAAGTACAAAGGGACTAAGAACAAAGTGACAAAGTACAAAGTGACAAAGTACAAAGTGACAAAGTACCGAAGTACAAAGTGAACTCCAGATGGTTCCAAACTAAAGCGAGGCAGTACAATGACATGTACTGCCTCGATTGCATTTCAGGGATGCCACTCGTCGCACCAGCGGATGACGGGTTTGTCGTCTTCAAAATCGATGGGTAGCCAGATGTAACGGGCATCGCTGGGATGGCGAGGGCGCCAGATATCGGCCATGAATATCCATCGGTCATTACCCAGAGGAAGTATGAAGGTGCTCTGCCCGCCGAAGGTCTTGTCCGCCCTGGGTCCGATGCAGGGATTGGGATGTTGCGTCCAGGGTCCCCATATGCAGGGGGCAGAGAACATGCGTGCCGCGTTAGGGGCCCAGCCCGTGCAGCCCGAAGTAATCATCCAGTAGGTGCCCTGGCGCTTGAAGATGGCAGGAGCCTCGTTGTGCCCCGCAGGCGCTACGCGGGTATATCGGTCCGAGTGATGCAGGTAGTCGTCCGTGAGCAGGGCGATGTGGAGTGTCAGGTTGTCCTCCGATGAGTAGATGTGGTATGCCTTGCCGTCGTCATCCACATAGAGCGTCATGTCGCGCGACATCTGCCCGCCCTCGAGGTCACGCTTGACAAAGAGGCCGCACTCGACTGCCCGGTACCAGTCTGGGGTCCACCACTGTTGGTAGCGAGCTATATGGAGTGTGTCTGCGATAGCCAATGCCCGGCTGTCAAACTCCGTAGGCCACTGGCCGGGATTGGCGCGTTGGGAAGAGAGAAACTCGAATGGACCCTCGGGCCGGTCGGACACCGCCACGCCGTAGCGGGCGGCACCGTATCCTTGGTCCTTCAGCTCGAGGTGAAACCACATGCAGAACTTGCCAGTCCTGTGGTTGTATATCACTTTGGGCCGTTCGATGATGCAGCCACGTTCGATGTCGCTGCCAGGACGGTCGCTCATGCTGAGGGCCACGCCGCAGTTGTGCCAATGTATCAGGTCGGTCGAAGAGTAGCACGTCACGCCCACCAGCGCATTGCTGGTATGGTCCGACTTGTGTTCTCCGTACCAGTAGTAGGTACCATTGTGCTGCAATATGCCACCGCCGTGGGCATTGATGTGCTGACCCTGGTCATCGAGCCAGAGTTTACCGCTGCGTATGTCGGAATCCTGTGCCGACATGTGGATGCTGAGGGTACTGAGCAGAACTAGGAGTATGGCTCTGATGTAGGGGAAATGTGTAGTCATTTGCGCTGGGAGTGTGTACTTGTTCGATGTTCGTTACCCGCAAAGGTAAATACATTTTACCTAACTGCCAAGCAAATCTACGTTTTTTTTCGCAATCCCCGTCTATTTTCCTATCTGGGCAAGTGACAGATAGAGGGCGATTCATCGGCGAACAGGAGCGCCGTGTCGATGACTGCCAGGTGAGAGTATGCCTGTGGGAAGTTGCCCAATAGTCGTTTCGACTCGAAGTCAATGTCCTCGCTGAACAGACCCAGATGGTTCGAGTAGCTCAATACCTGGTCGTAGAGGCGCCGGGCCTCGTCCGTCTCGCCAATGACAAATAGGGCACGGATGAGCCAGAAGGTACATAGCGTGAAGGCAGACTTGGGCAGACCGAAGTCATCGGGCGTGTTGTAGCGGTACATCAGACCATTGTGGAAGAGTTCCTTCTTGACCGCCCGGACCGTCTTGACGAAGCGTTCGTCCTTGCCGTCGATGAATCCGTACGACTCCATCAGCAGGAGCGATGAGTCGAGGTGACAGTTGTCGTAGGCCTGCGAGAAACTCTGGATCTCCTCCTTCCATCCCTTGTGCAGGACGTCCGTGC
>JAILKE010000019.1 GCA_024694125.1 Bacteroidales bacterium | reverse complement strand
AAAATTCGGATTCATCAACCGCTCCCATATTCCAAGGAACTCAATTGTATTGCGGTTGCGCAGCCAGTTAGAGAAGAAGAATTCACCATCTTTCGCCTTCAACATGTCTGTCAGGCTGATATAGTCATCTTCATTCTGCTTCATGACCGTTATCTGCGTATTCTGTACTGTTATCTTTGCCATATTGTCTGCTGTTTTACAAACTTTGCGACGCAAAGTTACAACTTTTCCACCAATTACAGATAACTTGCCATATTAAATAAGGTGAAGAAGGCGTTATTTACCGCATTTTGGCATCAAATACCTCAAGAAATGAATAACATTTACAACCAGATGCTGTCTGCCTACGAGCTGAACACCGAGCAGCAGAAAAGGAACGCGACATTTGGTCAGATTTCATCCATAGAGCGACTCTCATTTTATGGATCAAACAGGGAATTGCATAGGCACCATAAGGGTATTACAAAGGTATTATAAGGTAACGATAGGGACAAGGACAGAGTAAGGGGAGCGTAAGTGCAGAGTAAGTGAAATGTCTTACGCTGCACTTACGCTGAAGCTATGCTGACCCTTGCGTCGAGGGTCGATGACAGATACCATTACATAGGAATCAAACAGGAGATTGTATCGTCCCTGTCACCTTGCCCCTCGCTAAAGCTCGTCTTCTCGCTGAACGATTATCAATCGTTCTATTCGCTGCGAGGACCCTGTCACTTCCCTGTCAATTCCCTGTCAATTCTTTGTCAATTCCCTGCCTTAATTGTCATATTTATTGAGCATTAAATGATTGGCGCGCACAAAGAATGAATATTTTGTACATAAAATATACCGACGAAAAGAAAAAATTATTATATTTGCGACAACTTTATGTTACAAAATTTGGAATGAAACATATACGTCTTTACATCGGTCTCACTCTGGTTGTATTAGGCCTGGCAGTAGGTTTCACTACCTGCAAGTCATCGGAAGGAACCGAAATCCTATTTATCCACACTAACGACACACATAGCCAAATAGATGGCATCTACCTCGACGAACGCCCCACTGGCGGCGTAATAGAGAGAGCATCACTGCTCGAACTGATGCGCCAACGCGACCCGCAACTGGTTTATCTGGATGCAGGCGATATGGTACAGGGTTCGCCCTACTTCAACATCTGGAACGGTATGATCGAGATGAAGGCGATGAACCTCCAGAGCCTGCTCTGCTCGACATACGGCAACCATGAGTTCGACAACGGCATAGACTTCCTGAGCGAGATGCTCAAGTACTGCTGTTTCCCTATCATCAACTGCAATTACGACGTGAAGGGCACCAAGTTGGAGCCCTATACCCGCCCTTGGCTCATCATAGAGCGCAAGGGTGTGCGCATCGGCATCACCGGTGTGACGTGCGACCCGCACAACCTGATCTTCAACCGCAACTGGGAGGGCATCAAGTACATCGACCCATCGGAGGCCGCCAACAAGACTGCTGCCCTGCTGCGCGAACACGACTGCGACCTGGTGGTCCTGTTGTCCCACGTCGGATATTATGACAACGACAGCACAGGCGACCGCCGCATAGCCCGTCTGAGCAAGGACATTGACCTGATCATCGGCGGTCACACCCATACCAACATCGAGAACGGCATCGAGGTGCTCAATGCCGAGGGCCGTCCCGTGATGATTACCCAGACGGGTGCCAAGGCCTCGCCTATGGGTCTGGTCAAAGTCAATATGCTCAACCGTGGCCGCCACGAGGACGGTACTCCGGCCTTTGCGGTCGAGAAGATCTACTGTCAGAAGCTGCACCCGGACCTGTTCGACCTGCGCTCGTACGGCAAGGCCATGAGCGACTTCATTGCCCCCTACCACGACAGTCTGGACATCAAGATGAAGGGCGTACTGGGCGAGTCGGCCCACGACCTGCCACGCTTCCGTCCGGAGAGCCCATTGGGCAACTTCGCCAGCGACGTGCTGCGCGAGGTCGGTTCGGTCTATTACGGTCGTCCCATCGACGTGGGACTGATGAACGTGGGCGGTCTGCGCAATGACCTGCCTGCCGGACCTATCCGCCTGGGCGACATCTATAGGGTCTTCCCGTTCGAGAACACGATGGCGATCCTGGAACTGAAGGGCGAGTACCTGGCGGAGATGATCCACCAGATGGAGAGCAAACGACTGGAGGCACTGTCCGGTACGGAGATCACACTGACCATCGCCAAGCAGAAAGTGGGCGACGACGAGATTCGCGAGACCTCGACCGTCACGGACATCAAGGTCCACGGCCAACCCATTGACCCCGAACGTATCTACACCATCGCCACCATCGACTATCTGGCCGAAGGCAATGACGGTCTGACCGCCCTGACCAAAGCCTCGAAGTATGTCAATACGGGTATCCTGCTCCGCAACCTGATGGTCAGCTACATCGAGCACAAGAACGCCGATGGCAAGGTGATAGACGGGAAGATCGACGGACGTGTAACGGTCGTTGAAAATTAAAAATTAAAAGTTAAAAATTAAAAATGATCCCCCACTTTTTTAATTGATAATTGACAATTGATAATTGATAAAACCTCCATTGGAGCAATTGATAATTGATAAAATCTCCAATTGGAGCAATTGATATTTGACAATTGATAATTGATAAACACTCCATTGGAGGAAATAGTCAAATAACTAAATGACTAAATAAATAGTAAATTGTAAATGGACAAATAGTAAATAAAAGTAAATTGTCAAATAGTAAATAATTTGATGTTCCAGAAGATAAGTACTACACTCGCGATCCTATCTCTCTCGATATATATAGGCCACGCCACCACGAACATGATGCAGCGCACAGACAGTACGGCGATGCATCAGTGGGTGGACAGCATCATGAATCAGTTGAGCCCGGACGAACGTCTGGGCCAACTTATTATACCCATAGTGGATAGCCGCTACGACGACGCACACCGGCAGATAGTGGAGCGCGACGTCAAGACCTACCACGTGGGCGGTCTGCTGTTCTCCAAGGGAACGATGTCCGCCCAGGCCAAGATGACGAAATATGCCCGCTCACTGTCTGGCAAGGCACCCATGTGGATAGCCCTGGACGGCGAGTGGGGTATCTCGATGCGCATCAAGGAGGCCATACGCTATCCACGCAACGGCTACCTGGGCACCATACGTCCCGAGGTACGTGACAGCCTGATGTACGTCTATGGTCTGGAGACGGCGCGCCAGTGCCGCCTGATGGGCATCAACATCAACTTCGCCCCGGTACTGGACATCAACTCCAATCCGAACAACCCCGTGATAGGCAACCGCAGCTTCGGCTCCACCATGGACGAGGTCATCGCCCCCGCCCTGGCCTACAGCCGTGGCCTGGAGGAGGGCGGCGTGATGGCCGTGGGCAAGCACTTCCCCGGCCACGGCGATACGGACCAGGATAGCCACACTACATTGCCCCGACTGACGCACGACCGCGAGCGGATGCTCTCGTTCGAATGTGCCCCCTTCCGCAGTTATGCCGAGGCGGGATACGGCGGCATGATGATAGCGCACCTGGAGGTCCCGTCACTGGACTCGACCGCAGGCCTGCCCTCGTCGTTGTCACGTCCCATAGTGACCGACCTGCTGCGTGGCGAACTGGGCTTCGAGGGACTGACCTTCACGGACGGCCTCGCCATGAAGGGGGTCAACAACATACCCGATTACAGCGTCAAGGCGCTGTTGGCCGGCATCGACGTGCTGGTCGATCCCGTGCCGCTCAAGCGCCAGTGGTCGAGCTTGAAGCGTGCCGTGGAGGACGGCACCTTGCCCCAGAGCCTGATCGACGAGAAGTGCCGCCGCGTGCTGTGCTGGAAGTATATACTCTGCGTGGCTCAACCGGACCTGCTCGACACACAACGCCTGCAGGAACGCATCAACACCGAGGAGGCGCTCGCCCTGCAGAAGACGCTGAACGACGAGGTGGCATTGGCCAAGAAAATGCGTGACGAGGCGCCCGCCCAGACATTGGCCCAGAACGTCACATCCGCCCCACTGCTGACCGCCACTCCGACCGCCTCGCCCCGCGACATGGGCGACTACGACCCGACGGCACAGGCATTGCCCCAGATGTTCATCCCAGCCGTGACGCAACCGGACACGATACGCCACCTGCCCCAGGTACTGAACGAGAAGTTCTACCGCGTGGACAGCCTCATCGAGGTGGCACTGGAGAAGGAGGTCTTCCCCGGCTGCCAGGTACTGGTAGCCCAGCGCGGCCAGATCATATACAACCGCGCCTTCGGCTGGATGGACCCCGAACATACCGAACCGGTCACCCTGGAGACGGTCTATGACCTGGCATCGGTCAGCAAGGCTGCCGCCACGGTGCCGGCGCTGATGAAAGCCTACGACGAGCACGACCTGAAGTTCAGCGAACTGCTGAGCAAATACATACCGCAACTGCGCGGCACGGACAAGGCGAAGCTCACTCTGCGCCAGGCACTGCTGCACGAGACCGACATCCGCGACGGCTACTCGTTCTACGCCATGACATTGGACACCACCTCGTACGAAGGGCTGCCCTACAGCAGCCAGCAGGGCGCTCCCTACACCATCCAGCAGGACAAGCGATGCTGGTTCCACGAGGGACTGCGCTTCGACTCCCTGTGGGTATCGAACGAGCGCGACTCCCGCCACACATTGACCATAGCCGAAGGGATGTACCTGAACCCACTCTTCCGCGACAGTATATTGCACAAGATCATCGACCTCAAGTTGCGCCGCCCGCACCGCTACCGCTACTCGTGCCTCAACTTCGTGCTGGTGCGCCAACTGATTGAGAATGTGACCCGCACCCCGATGGACCAGTACCTGTACCAGAAGTTCCCTGAGTTCTACGGCGACGGCAAACTGTGCTTCAACCCACTGGAACACGGCATTCCATTGGCCCGCATCGCCCCAACTGAGGATGACATGGGTCTGCGCCACCAGCGTCTGCGCGGATATGTGCACGACGAGACCTGTGCCTGGAGCGGCGGCGTCGAGGGCAATGCCGGCCTGTTCGGCAGCGCCTCGCAACTCTATCCAGTCCTACAGATGTTCCTGAACGGCGGTCTCTACCAGGGCAAACGCTACGTCAATGCCATCACGGTGGAACGTATGACCACGCAGAAGAGCCACATCTCGCGCCGCGGCCTGGGATTTGACAAACCGGAGTTCGACCCGCGCAAGAAACTCAACCCATGCTGCACCGCCTGCTCTCCAGGCACCTATGGCCACACGGGCTACACGGGCACCTGCTTCTGGATCGATCCGCAGAAACAACTCATATATATATTCCTCTGCAACCGCGTCGCTCCTCACCGCTGGAACACGCAACTGGGCGACGAGGACTACCGTCCCCGCATCCAAGCCCTGGTCTATGAGGCGATAAAATCGAATTGAAAATTGAAAGTTGAGAATTGAAAATTGAAAGTTGAGAATTGAAAATTGAAAGTTGAGAATTGAAAATTGAAAGTTAAAAAAAGGAGTCGGAAGTCCATAAACGAATAACTGGGGTGCTGTCGATTGTTTCGACAGCACCCCAGTTTTATTCTGTTAAGCAAGGTTGTATGAATACCTATCGGGAAGTAGATTTCACTCCTGAACCTCAACACTATAGACCTTCACATCCCGCTCGTTGCGAGCGTTGAAGAAGATGCGGTCTCCCTTGTGACTGTAGATGGGGTGCGGATGAGCATCCTGGCCCAACCAGTCACTCTGATGCTTGCATAGAGGAATCCATTGGAGGGTACCATGTTCCCAATCGGGCACAACACGACTGATGTATTCGCCATCTTTCTTGTGGGGGTCGGGGCCGTTGTCGGTCGAATTGTCGAAGACCGGTTTCACGTCGTCGGGGAACTTGAAATAACCATCGCAACACAGGATCTGGTCATGGTCCATCGTGAAGTGGCCGTAGGCATTGTAATCGACGGGCAAAGCAATCTCCCAATACTGGCGCGTGGCCAGGCACATGCGACCCACCATGGCAGGCCCGTCGGCATACCCGCCGTGATAGATAATGTATTGACCATCATCGCTCCACATCTCGTGGCACACCCAATCTTCGGCACGACGCGGATAGCCGGCAGGGTTGCCAAAAGTGTCGTCGCCCATGGTGCGCAATTGGACATAACTGTCCGAGCGATGGTCGTAAAGCCACATGCGACGGATGCCACAATTGGTTTCGGGCCACTCGTTGTTGTACATGATGAGGTCGGGATTCTGCGGATTGAACTGGACGTGTGTAATCCAGCAATGAGGGATGCGCTTCTCGTAGAGCAACTCCCCCGAGGCCGTGTCATAGACGCACAGGTAACTGTTGAGGTGCTCCCGTTGCACACGTCCGTCGATGTTGTAGATGGGACGGCGATCCAGACCGGCACCCTCGGTGGATGGGTCGTAATCCAGGATGCGGTCGTCGGTCATAGGCACACAGAGATAGCGGCCACAAGCCGAGACATGGGTGAAGGCGGTCATGCGACCGGCAGGGACGCGGGCCAACGTGCGGATGTTGCCATCCAGGCCAACGGTCATCACGTCATCGCCCTGAATATAATAGATGCGATTGCGTTGAGGATCAAGGCAAACCGAGGCCTTGCCCAAACCGCGATGGGGCGTCTGGTCAAAATAGACGTAACTCTTGAGCGTGCCCTCCCGATTGTCGGTGAGACGACGTTCCTCGCCGGTCTGCATGTCGTGCACAAAGACGTTGGGCGACGAGAAATCGCGGTCGGACATGACGTAGAGATAGCGGTCGTCGG
>JAILKE010000064.1 GCA_024694125.1 Bacteroidales bacterium | reverse complement strand
CTTCCCGCTCGACCTCACTGAGCTCATCGCCCGCGAGAATGGTCTGACCATCGACGAAGAGCAGTTCAACGTCAACATGCAGGCTCAGAAGGAGCGCGCACGCAACGCTGCCGCTGTCGAGAACGGTGACTGGGTCGAGCTGCACCCTGGCACAACGGAGTTCGTCGGCTACGATATGTTCGAGTGCGAGACCGAGGTTCTGCGCTACCGCAGCATCAAGCAGAAGAACAAGGTGTCGTACCAGATCGTGCTCGCCAAGACTCCATTCTACGGCGAGATGGGTGGCCAGGTCGGTGACCGCGGTCAACTCTCGTTCGACGGCGAGGTAATCAAGGTGGTCGATACCAAGCGCGAGAACAACCTCGCTGTCCACATCGTCGAGAAGTTACCATCGGACATCACTGCCCCTGTCGTCGCTACCATCGACGCCGAGGCCCGTATGGCCCTGCAGTGCAACCACACCGCTACCCACATCCTGGACTACTGCCTGCGCCAGGTACTGGGCACGCACGTTGAGCAGAAGGGCTCACTCGTCACGCCACAGTCGCTGCGATTTGACTTCAGTCACTTCCAGAAGGTGACCGACGAGGAGTTGCGCCAGGTAGAACATCTCGCCAACCAGATGGTACGTGAGTCCATCGCCCTGGAGGAGCACCGCAACATGCCTATCAACGAGGCTAAGCAGATGGGTGCCATCGCCCTGTTCGGCGAGAAGTACGGCGACGAGGTCCGCGTCATCAAGTTCGGTCCAAGCGTAGAGCTCTGCGGCGGTTGCCACGTACCCAACACGGGCCGCATCGGTATGATTCGCATCCTGAGCGAGAGTTCTGTTGCTGCCGGCATCCGCCGTATCGAGGCTGTCACCGGCAAGGTTGTCGAGGATATGCTCGATGCTCAGCAGGACTTGCTGCGCAACCTGAAGAACCTCTTCAACAACGCTCCTAACCTGCTGCAGGCTATCCAGAAGACGCTGTCGGACGATGCCGCTCTCAAGAAGGAGGTCGAGGAGTTCAAGCAGAAGGAGGTATCGGAACTGAAGCGCCAACTGTTGGACAAGGCTACTGACCACAACGGATTCCAGCTCGTGCGCCTGCAGGCTGACCTCGAACCAAACATGGTGAAGGATATCGCCTTCCAGCTGCGCGCCGAACAGCCTAAACTGATCTTCGTTGGAGCTACCCAAAATCAGGGTCGCCCTACATTGACCGTAGCTGTCGGTGACGAAGCCAAGGCTGCCGGCATCAACGCATCTGCCCTCGTCAAGGAGGCAGCTAAGTTGATTCAGGGCGGCGGTGGCGGCCAACCTCACTTCGCTCAGGCTGGTGGCAAGAACGCCGACGGTCTGAACGCCGCTCTCCAGTGCATCATCGACAAGATCTGATATATACTTTTCCAGTCCCGCGCTCCTCTTTGCTCGGGACTGGAAAACAATTATTATTGGGATTTAAAATCATGAAAAGAATCTTCCTCCTCTTTGCATTGGCCATGATATGCACACAGATGATGTGGGCAGCAGGTCAGATACGGTTTCAGAAGACTACTCACGATTTCGGCACCATCAGCGAGAACGGTGGTGACGTATCGGTTGACTTCGAGTTCAGTAACGCAGGCGATGGACCATTGCTCATACTGCGCGCTGCATCCAGCTGTGGTTGCACCGTGCCGGAGTACCCACATCAGCCACTGCGCGCCGGCGAAGGAGGCAAGGTAACGGTGACCTATCATCCCAAGGGTCGTCCCGGTCCATTCCAGAAGACTGTGACCATCTACGACAATACGCAACAGCGTACCCAGATCACCATCATGGGCAATGTGGTGAGCAACACTACACCCGAAGATTCATACGCCAACGAGATGGGCGCCGGACTGAGGAGCAAGACCCGTTCGATGAACTTCTTCGACGTATATCCTACCCGCAACAACCGCACGCGCACGCTACAATTCTATAATGAAAGCGAGGAACCGATTCAGTTGTCCTTCCGCGGTGTATCGAAGAATATCTACCTCGAGTCGCAGCCTGACATCATCCTGCCCAAGCAGGAGGGCAAGGTGCTCATCACCTTCCTGACTGACAAGGCCAAGGACTGGGGACTGCACGAAGAGACCTTCGAGGTGTTCATCAAGGGCAAGGAATCGAGGATGAAGAACAACGTCATCACCGTGACTGCCGACATCTGGGAGGACTTCTCCACCTTGAGCCGCAAAGAGCGTGACCGCGCCGGCGAGATTGAGGTGGACCGCACGCAGCTCTCTTTCGGCCGCGGATCGAAGGTCAACCAGACTCAGATCATCACCATCCGCAATACCGGCAAGAGCAAACTCACCATCCGTAAGATAAGCAACGATATGCCCAAGGTATTCCGCACTCAACTGTCATCCGAGGTTATCAAACCGGGACAAAGTGCAGAACTCGTCATCACCTATGTGCCATCGGCCAACAAGATAGGCGAACTGACTCATCACCTGATGATCATCAGCAATGACCCGACCAACTCACGGGTAATCGTCAACTTGCAGGCAGACAAATGACACACACATTTTGCAACGAGGTCAAATAGAGCAAAATAATCGGCTCCTACAGATGTTTATTTACCTCGTTGCGCATAAATATTAACAAAAAATTCCTACCTTTGCGGCAAATAAAAATACAACATAAAAATAATAAGGATATGAATTACCTAACTCAAGAGAAACTTCTCATCGTTGGTGCCGGCGGCATGATCGGCTCTAATATGGTACAGTCAGTGCTGATGCTTGGTCTGACTCCTAACATCTGTCTCTACGATATCTTCGAACCAGGCGTACATGGTGTAGCCGACGAGATGGCACACTGCGCATTCCCAGGTGCGAACATCACTTGGACCACCGATCCAAAGGAGGCATTTACAGGTGCTAAGTACATCATCTCATCTGGCGGTGCTCCACGTAAGGAGGGTATGACCCGTGAGGACCTTTTGAAAGGTAACTGCCAGATCGCTGCTCAGTTCGGCGATTTCATCAAGGAGTACTGCCCTGAGGTAAAGCACGTCGTCGTAATCTTCAACCCAGCCGACGTTACCGCTTTGACCGCATTGATTCACTCTGGCCTGAAGCCTAACCAGCTCACCTCTCTCGCCGCTCTCGACTCAACCCGTCTGCAGCAGCAGTTGGCTATGGAGTTCGGTGTACAGCAGGACAAGGTTACCGGCGCACACACCTATGGTGGTCACGGTGAGCAGATGGCTGTATTTGCTTCACAGGTCAAGATCGATGGCAAGCCATTGAGCGAGATGAACCTCGCTGCTGACCGTTGGGCAGAAATCCGTCAGAAGACCGTACAGGGCGGTTCTAGCATCATCAAACTGCGTGGTCGCTCTTCATTCCAGAGCCCTGCATACCAGGCTGTCAAGATGATTGAAGGCGCTATGGGCGGTGATCCATTCACTCTGCCTGCTGGTTGCTACGTCAACTGCGACAAGTGCGGCTTCAAGAACGTCATGATGGCTATGCCTACCACTATCGACAAGGACGGCGTTCACTTCACCGCCCCACAGGGTACTGCTGAGGAAATGGAGGCTCTCAAGGCTTCATACGAGCACCTCTGCAAGATGCGTGACGAACTCGTTACCCTCAACATCATCCCAGCCGTTGCTGACTGGAAGCAGATGAATGCCAACCTGTAATCACAGAGGCCAATAAAGACAACAAGCGCCGGTGCTCACTGCATCGGCGCTTATTTTGTCAATAGAGGAAATAGAAGCTATAGATGCTATAGAAACTATAGAAGCTATAGATACTATAGGAACTACAGAAACTAAGTTATAGAGTTGCCGCCGTATGTGCCGCAGGGCACATACGGCGACGCTTTTTATCGCTGCATCAATGCACCCTCAGCGCTGACCGAGAGGCCAGTCGATTGAGTAGAGAGGCGACGGCCAAGCAGGTCGTAGCGAGGCAGGGAGTTCCTGCTGTCCTGTCCGCGCAGAGACTGGAGCGATGTTCCTCCATCGACGGTGATAGCCTCACTCATGGCAGAGAGTGCACCGTGTTCACCGACACTCTGTACCTGTATGACATCGCCCAGTTGAGCCTCGTAGCGACATTCGGTCGGGAAAGCTACAGGTTGGCCATTGACATGGACGATGTAGCAGACAGCATACTTGTCGGCAGTCCATGTCACCTCGGTGCCAGCCTTCATCATCAGCGGCGTCTGCGGCTGATCCACCATATTCATTGGCGACCAGTAGCCCGAAGCCTGGGTAGAGCCGTCACCTGCCATCACATTGGCGATGGTATATTCAGCGACCTCCTCCTCAGTGAGGCTGTTCTTGGCAATGCCACTGTAGGTCACGCCATCGCTGGTATAATAATAGTAAGAACGACTGACAGTGCTCAGAGCATTACCCTTGGCATTGTAGAAATCATATACAGCCCACAGAGCGGGCAGACCGCCCATCGTGCTGTACCAGAGCGAATCCATTGGCGTGAGGTCCATCTGCGTGTGCAGGAAGACCGTCTTGGGTTTCTCGTGCCATGGGCGACCCAACCAGATAGAGTACTTGGATGGATCGGCTACATCGTCGGTAGTGATGTGACAGTTGTTGAAGACATAGCCCCAACGGGTACCGTCAGGATGATTGGGCGCAACGATATAACCACCGCTCTGGCGATTGATGTTGAGCACACAACTCTCGAACCATACGTCCGATGCACCATAGATGAAATCGACCGATCCCTCTATCTCGGAGTTGTACCAGAAGGTACGGTTGTACGTACCGCCGTTATAATAAGTATCCTGATAAGAACGGGCACGCACATTGTTCAGCACAGCTCGATCACCCTGGATGTTGAAGCACAGGCACTGAGGACCAGCCATCTGGTGCACGGTCCAGTTCTCGTTATCGACCGTCAGGTTACCCATATAGAAGTCCGATCCGCCCGCCTGCACCTCGACCGTGGCAGCAGCGCCGATATGATACCATACCTTGCTGTGGTCCGACGATACGCTACCTGCCAGACGGTCCGTAGCGATGATGACGCCCTCGCGGCTCTCACCAATCAGGTGGATATTCGGTTTGTTGATATAGATCAATCGGCAGGAGTCATACTCGTTGATGGCGCCATTGGTGATGCGGGTAGTCTCGGTACCTGTATTGCTCGACATATCGCTGTAACGGGTACCGTAACTTGAAGTGAACGTGAAGTTCGGGTCGCGGTAATAGCCGTTGCGGATATAGATCAAGTAGGGTTCCGTGCAGTCAGAGGGAGCATCGTCGATGGCAGCCTGAATCGAACGGTACTGCGCAGGCATCGACTCCGTGGCAGCAATCTTGCCGTCCTTGAGTGCCAACTGCGTGAGCGAGCCATCGACAATGGCATTGAACGTACGCGCTGTGGGCACAGGACGGGACAGGATGGTGAAGGTGCTCTGCAGTGCCTCGGACTTCTTGCTGCCCGTAGCGGCATCGACCACATATCCTGCAGGGACGTCCAGGCGGTAGGTCGAACCGTAATCGAGTCCTACATAAGTGATGGACAATGCACGGTTGCTCCACTGTGGCGTCACCTCGGTGACAGCGCCCGTGTTGACATTGGTCAATGTGAGGGTACCAGTACCGGCGGCAATTCGTTTGTTGTAGTTGATGACCACCTTGCCCGAGCGGCTCAATCCCTCGGTACCGTCAGCAGGCTCGACCGAGATGACTGAGAGAGACTCGTCATCGCCTGCACCCATCACAGTGCCGGTCAGTTTCATGTCGGCAAATCCGAAATACTTACCCTTGCCCAAGCCGGTGATAGCGATACGTACAGAGAGCGGATTCTCCTCGTCAGCAGCCAGTCCACTCAGATCGACACTGTACTGCGAGAGTGGCTGCAGGCCATTCTTGTTTTTGCTACGGTTGGGCAACTGGCCCGATATCACCTCCATCTCGTCCGAGCCAGCGCCGACATATACCGTGAATGCACCACCGTCGGTACCGAATCGGGCAGCACTGAGGCTCAACTGCGACGGCATGAAGACACCACCGTTGGTCATGTTGACCTTGAAGGTGAGGCTGTTGTCCTCGCTGATAGTGTTCGACAGACTTGCTGTTGTCGATGGGTTACCCACCTTCATCAGCACCGTACCGTTGGTCGCATCATCGCTACCCTGCCAGGCTTCCGTGCCGTTGTAGGCCAATGCACTGCCCAACGTGACCGTCTGGTCGGCGAAGTAAGCCGATGCCTCGAATGGGTCATATTCAATAGTCTGTTCCGCGCCGGCAGAGTGCAGGCCCCATGTGAGCGAGGCGCCCTCCAGCGTCACGCTGCTCGACATCGACTGCGAGTAACCGTGTACGCACACATCAGCCAGACAGATCGTCTTGGCACTGGTAGCGCCGCCGTTGTACCAAGGGTAGATACGCATATAGAGACATTCGCCATCCTCGATGCTCTCCACCACGTCGGCGGATACGGCGTAGGCTGTATTGCCCGTCATGCTGCCGCTGTAATCGGCTATCTGTACCGGTTGCGCGAAGGTAGAGTCGAGCGAGTAATAGACCTTGCAGCGCATACCCGATCCGCCTGCACCAGCCACATACATCGAAATCTTATCGACATTGACGATGGTCTTCTCCGGAGCGCGCACGCCGAACTGAATATAGCGGGTTGATACCTCGTCTATTTCGCCCGATGGCCAGCTGTTCTCGGGCGTGCAGTTACGCTGAGTGATGCGCGATGCATCATAACCGCTCTCGGCAGGCCATACGGCAGCCGAGTTGATGGCATTGTAACTGTGCACATACATGTTGCTCCAGGTCTGGTCCAGATACTCGATGGCACCTTCGGTCACACAGCTGTTGCCGCCGTTCATGCTCCACAGGGCGCTGCACTCCTCGGCCTCACCGCCCGACAGCGATACGACATCGGCGCTCAGGGCGAGTTCCTTGCTGTTCGTACCGTCACTGGCTATGAGTTTGCCGCTCAATGTTCCGGTTCCGCTCAACAGAACACGCACATAGACCGTAGCAATGAGAGTCGAACCTGTATAATCGATCGATACACTGTTGGAGTAGTTCTCCTTGTCAACCGATACCTCGAAACCGCCCTCCGTGGTCAGGGTGACCTGACCTGCCGCAGGACTCAGTCCGAAGGCCGACACAGCGAACTCGCGCGTCAGGGTCTGGCCGCTGTAAGCCTTGCCCATGTAGCCCGACACAGGCGAGAAGGTAATCTCGTTCGATATCGTGACATATTGAGCCAGTTCAGCCAGGATAGCGTCAGACTTAGCCTTGTTGTCGGCATTGTAGTTCTGCGCACTGGTGATGCGGTTGTCGCCGTCCTTGACAGCCTGGGCGAAGGCGCGTGCTATCAGCGTGGCGCCCATGCCGACAGTGTGAGTCTTGTCCGATGACACGAAGAGATTCTCCGTGCAATATGCGTCACCGTAATCGATGTACATCTGTGCCGATATGGAAGTGAGGTCGATGACCGGCACATCCTCGTACTCGGCAGCCACGTCGATGAGCGCCTGAGCATAGTCGTAGGTATGGTCGGTCGATGCCACGCTCTGGCTGGTCTTGATGCCCGATGCAGTGAGCACCGAGAACGAGTCGCCCAGGTCGTGACGTCCATTGCGTCGTATGCTGGTAGCCGATTCGAAATACTTACGGCAGATAGGCGTCACCACAATCGGTTTGCCTCCGCGTGCCTTGCACTCGTCGATGTAGGCACGGATATACTTCTTGAACGTACCATAGGGCGTGGTGCCGCGGTAGTCGGTAGCAGAAGCGTTCGTCGCGTCACCTATCGAGGTATAGTATGCCTTGACCGAATCGCCGTCCATACCGCTGGTCTTCTCGTCGTTGTGGGCGAACTGGACAATCATATAGTCGCCCTCCTCGATGGTGGTTGAGCTCGATGTCGAGGCTACCATTGTGGGCCAATAGGCGCTCTCCAGGTAAAATGACTTGGACGATGCGCCCGACTTGCCTCGGTTATTGACCGTCAGTTGGTCGGCATCGAAGAACTGCTGCAACATCTGTCCCCAGCCACGCTTCTCGGTCGATTCATCGTACGTCTGCATAGTGCTGTCGCCTATGCTGTGCAGTTTGACCTTAGCATCAGACTGTACTGCCGATACGAGTGTACCAGCCAGCACGAGGGATAAAAGTGGATTGATTTTCATAATAAAATAAGATAATTTTAGTCTGTGTATTCAAGTAAAGTCCGCCTGCCGTCCGCAGTTTTTCGTCCGACGGCAATGATTTCGGCACAAAGGTAATTAAAAAATATTATTCAAGGGTGCAATTCTGTTGCACCCCATCGAATTGAAACGAATATACCCCAATTTTGGAACAAAAGAAACCGTGACAAGCAAATTAAAAGTTAAAAATTGAAAATTGAAAATTGAAAGTTGAAAATTGAAAGTTGAAAGTTGAAAATTGAAAGTTGAAAATTAAAAGTTGAAAGTGGAGTACGGCGGAGTAATCATTTTTAATTGTTACCTTTTAATTTTTAATTTTAATAACAAAATCGCCCCGACAATCCAAGTCGGGGCGAATTTGTTTTGAATGTCGGGGCTATTTTGTTTTAGAACCATTTAGTATAGGCGAAATCCATACGGTGAGGCAGTTCCTCGTTCTTCGGGAAGAGTCGGAAGCCGAACTTGTATGAACCGGCGTTCTTGACAGGATAGTTGATCTGGAAGGTGACAACCGAGCCCTCGCGCTTGGTTACCTCCATCTCGAACGAACGGTAGTCGTGATGTGCGCCGTCACCGCTCTTGGTGATAACCAGGTCGATGCCGATGCTGTCGGCTATCTCCTTGCCATCGACCACTACGGTGCCAGTATATGAAGTACCTGCGGTCATACCGGTCTCCGATACGCCTGGCATCTCTACGCTCTTGATCTCGATGCTGTCCCAGTTGGCAGCCACTTTCTCCTTCCATGCAGCAATCTGCTTGGCGAGCTCGTAGTTGTTGGCAGCCAGACGCTTGGCACGGGCAGCCTCCTTGCAGTAGAAGCGGTCGTAGTAGTCGTCCAACTGACGGCGCATCGTGAAGTTAGGAGTAATCTGAGCCAGACAGTTCTTGATGCAGTGTACCCAACGGGTGCTGAAGCCCTTCTCATTCTTGTCGAAGTAGAGAGGTACGATCTCGGTCTCGAGCATCGTGTAGATAGTCTCGGCGTCGAGCTGATCCTGCAATGCCTGGTTCTGGAAGGTACGCTTGTCGGTCAATGCCCAACCGGCGCCCTCACGATAGCCCTCGTACCACCAGCCGTCCAGGACGGAGAGGTTGAGCACGCCGTTCTGTACAGCCTTCTCGCCCGATGTACCCGATGCCTCGAGAGGACGGGTTGGGGTGTTCATCCAGATATCGACACCTACCACCAGGCGCTTGGCCACATCCATATCGTAGTTCTCGACAAAGACGATCTTGCCCATGAACTGAGGCATACGGCTGATCTCGACGATGCGACGGATCAGGCCCTGTCCACCGCCATCGGCAGGGTGAGCCTTGCCGGCGAAGATGAACTGAACTGGGCGCTGTGGGTTGTTGACAATCTTGTCCAGACGATCCAGGTCGGTGAAGAGCAGGTGCGCACGCTTGTAGGTAGCGAAACGACGGGCGAAACCGATGGTCAGTGCATCTGGGCTCAGTGCATTGACAGCCTGCAGGATCTTGGCTGGGTTCTCCTGTTTCTTGCGCAGGTTGTTGGCAACCTCCTCCTTGATGTAGTCGAACAGTTTCTTCTTCAATGCCTTACGGATGTCCCAGATCTCCTCGTCCTTGGCATCGTAGATCTTCTTCCACATTGCCTCGCTGGTCTGGCTGTTCAGGTAGTCAGCACCGAAGAGTTTGGTGTAGAAGGCCTTCCACTCGCTGGCAGCCCATGTTGGGTGGTGCACACCATTGGTCACATAACCGACGTGCAACTCCTCGGGAGCGTAGCCCTTCCATACTGGCTGGAACATGTTGCGCGATACGGCACCGTGCAACCACGATACACCGTTGGCCTCCTGGCAGGTATTGAGCGCGAAGACAGACATCGAGAACTTACCCTCGCCTGGAGTCTCACGGCCCATGTTCATGAAGTCAGCCCACTCGATACCGAGCTTGCCAGCGAAGTGGCTCATATACTTGTAGAACAGACCCTCCTCGAAGTAGTCATGTCCTGCTGGTACTGGAGTGTGGCAGGTGTAGAGCGATGAGCTGCGTACCACCTCGAGAGCCTGCTGGAAGGTCAGACCCTCCTGCTCGATCAGGTCAGCCATACGCTGAGCGCTCATCAGGGCAGCGTGACCCTCGTTGGCGTGATATACCTGTTTCTTGATACCCAGACGGTTCAGGAGCAATACACCGCCGATGCCGAGCAGATACTCCTGCTTGATGCGGTTCTCCCAGTCGCCGCCATACAGACGGTGGGTGATGCTGCGGTCATACTCTGAGTTACGGTCGAAGTCGGTGTCGAGCAGATAGAGTTTGACACGGCCTACATTAACCTGCCAGATGCGGGCATAGACCATCAGGCCGTCGTGGTAAGGTACCTCGAGTACGATCTGGTTGCCATCCTTGTCCTTGACCTGCTCGATGGGCAGCTGGTCGAAGTTCTGTGCCTCGTAGTCAGCCTCCTGACTGCCGTCGGCTGCCAGAGTCTGGGTGAAGTATCCATAGCGATACAGGAAACCGACGGCGCAAAAATCTACGTTCGAGTCCGAAGCCTCCTTGACATAATCGCCTGCCAGGATGCCCAGACCACCAGAGTAGATCTTGAGGCAAGCGGTCAGACCATACTCCATACAGAAGTAGGCTACCGATGGACGACTGCTATCTTTTGGCTCGGCCATATAGGCCTCGAAACGTGTTACTACGTCATTGACTTTCTTCATCAACTCGGCGTTGTCGGCTATCTCCTGCAGACGGTCATAGCTCATTATCTCGAGCATGGCTGCTGGATTGTGTCCGGTGCTGCGCCAAAGGTCGATGTCGAGTTCGCGCCACAACTTGCGGGCATTGGTATCCCACGACCACCACAGGTTACGGGCTACTACACTGAGTCCGTTCAGGCTCTCTGGGAGCTTCGACTTAACGGTAATGTCACGCCAAGCTGGGGCGTTGGTATTACAAACTTGTACTTTCATACAAAAAAATATTAAGGATTAAAAAAGAAAAAACAAATAAAGTTAAAGGAAGTGACAGGGAAGTGGCATTTCTAAGGGAAGTGACAAAGAAGTGACAGGGAAGTGACAAAGAATTGACAAGGACGATACAATTGCCTAATGAGTATATGTTGATTGATTATTTTACCAAATTATTAGGTCAATAATCTTATCATATTTTTGTTCCTTTCGTTTCACTTCACTGAGGCGTTCCCTTCCCGTCGGAGAGAAAAGAGATATTACCCCACTCTCCACTGCATCTTCCTCAGCGCCATATCGTAGCCCTGGTCATAGGCCTTGATGAAGTGTTTCCACTCGGCGCGGGTAGCAATCTTGCGGGCCTCCTGTCGATAGACCTTGACCTCGGTGGCAGGAACGTCGCACATGCCGATGACCAGGTCGGCTATGCGGTTGACCACCTCCTCGTAACCCGAGTCGCTGCGTGGCACAACTGCGACACCGTCGCTCAACTGGTCGCCCTTGCCTATGCTCTTGCACCACATACCGAAGCCCGACAGGCTGGTGGTGATGGTCGGCACGCCAAAGGCGCAGGACTCCATCGGAGTATATCCCCATGGCTCGTAGTACGATGGATAGACCGTCAGGTCCAGACCTGCCAACAGCGAATAGTAAGTACGGTTGAGCAGGCCATCGTCGCCATTCAGGTAACTCGGGATATAGACCACCTTGATGCGGTCGCCCGGCTGGTTCTGGAAGTCCAGCTGATGGATGCGGTTCAGGATGGCGTCCTCATAATAATTATGTACCGCGTGCGTGAAGACCGGATCGCTGCATCCGCTCGTGAACTGGGCATTGCTCTCGTAGCGTGCCACCACGTCGGCACGAGCCTCCTGCACCCAACCCGGCACCATGATGAAGGCTACCACCTCACGCTCCACCTGACGGCTGCGCAGACGGGCCAAGGTGTCGAGGAAGACGTCCAGTCCCTTGTTCTTGTACTCACAGCGACCTGCCGTACCGATGAAGAGGGCATCCTCCGACGGAGCCGCACCGGTCAGGCACTCCACCAGTCGCGTCAGCGCCTGACGACTCTCCCTGCGCGTACGGTTGAACGCCACTCCACGCGGCACGAAACCGTTCTCGAATCCATTGGGCGTCACCAACGGCATACGCTCCAGCAACTGGTTGCACTCGGCAGCCGTGATGTCGCTCACCGTCGTGAAGCAGTCTGCCATCTGTGCGGCACGTTTCTCCACGCTGTGCTTGCTCACCATGTTCAATTCCTCGGCCATCTGGTCTCCGTTGTAACCCTGCAGATAGTCATATAGCGGTTTGTTGTTGCCACATATACTACGGCCTATGCTCGTAGCGTGCGTGGTGAACATCGTAGCGATAGATGGCAGTTTGTGGTGCAGGTAGAGCACGCCCATACCCGTGGTCCACTCGTTGAAGTGAGCCACCACGTTGCTGCGCAGCGGGCAGAGGTGCTTGTACATGCTCTCTATCACTTTGGCCGATGCGTAGGCGAAGGTACACGCCTCGTCGTAGTCGCCGTATCCTGCCAACGAATTGACACCGAACCACTCCCACATCTTGCCGTAGAAGGCATTCTTCTGTGCATAGAACGGGCGGAAATCGACCAGGACTACCTGTGGCTGGCCAGGTACGTCCCATCGGCCCACTCTCACCTTGAGGCCCTCACTCTGTGCCCGGCTCGCCCACTCGTTCAGTGTGGTCGATGCCTGGGCGAGGAAGAAGGGAGACTCCTGCTCAAACCACAGGTCGGGGCCGACGAACACGAGTCCGTCGCCAATCTGCTGCTTGAGTGTGGCTGCCTTGGTCGAAAGCACCGCATAGATGCCTCCTACCTTGTTGCAAACCTCCCAGCTTACCTCAAATAAAAAATCTGGAGTTAATATCTTATCTTTCATTGTATGCTTGAATAATCAATAGTTTTCCGCTGCACTCTGTGCAATTCCCGTTATTGTAGTCTCTCCATCGCCATTTCTTCTTCTGCAGTACCAGCGTCTGCAGCCCCTCCTCAGCTTTTTGTTCGCTGCAGTGGGTTGTTTATGGCCGATTATAAAAATTTGAACATTGGGTGAATAATCTACACTGCGCCGCGGCGCATGTCACATTGTCGTATTTATATATCTGTATCAATGTCCAGCCTGGGTTATGGCTCGTCTGGGGCGCTCCCCGACTTTGGACATGGCAAAGGTATGCAAAATAATCCGAATATTAACATTTGATTAACATTTATTTTAGTATTTTCCTATTTATTAAACGTTTATTAACATATTATTGATGTTGTTTTACATTTTTTAACGCTCTATTTTGTCTTTTTCCGACTGTTTACGCTCTTAAAAACTGTTGATATCTTCATTTTTGTACAATAGATTGTATCTATGCCGCTATGCCTTTTCTCTGTCGCTGTTTACATACTCGCACACGCACACTCTCCCTTCCTCGACTCCTCTCCCACTACGTTACCACTATTTTCACCTATTTCACCGCACTCCATTGCAACACGATCGCAGTATGCTTCGTGTACGACTCGATAGGGATCACCAATCGCACACCGATCGCATTTCAATCGCACACCAATCGCACTATGAAAGTACTCGCTGCAAACTAGATACTGTACTCGATACCCCAATTGACGAATAAGAATACTAGAATTACAAAAAATATTTTAGAATACTAGAATTACAAGAATTTATTCTAGAATACTAGAATTAGAGAATTATAGGAATTAATTAAAATACTAGAATTACAGAATTATTAGAATTATTAAAATACTAGAATTACAGAATTATAAGAATTAATTAAAATACTAGAATTACAGGATTATTAGAATTAATTAAAATACTAGAATTACAGAATTATAGGAATTACCCTTTACTCTTTACCCTTTACCCTTTACTCACTACCCATTACCCTTTACTCACTACTCTTTACCCTTTACTCATTCCCCACTCCCCTTTACTCACTACCCTTCTTGAACACGACATTCTGGACATGATTGCCGATGTACATGGGAACGAGGTCGGCGGAGGAGTACCAGGCAGGTTTATCGGGCATACCGTCATAGAGCAAGCGGCCATTGATTTTCAGATCGAGGAAGGAGATATTGCGGACCAGGCGCGCGGAGTCGTAACCATGAATCAGACAGAGACTGCTGGGCAGGGTGCCCAAGTAACGGACACGACGGAACAGGACATCTTCCACGCCACGGCCCGGAGAAGCACAATACTTCTGATTGTACCCCACCTTGACCTGCAGCAGACTGCCCTGCTCAATCCGTTCGACGCGGATATTGTCGAACGTGACATCGCGGACAAGGTTGTTGTCGCCACAGTTGATGGCCATACAGCCCTGGTAATCGACCTGCGGTTCAGCCTGTCCGAGGATGTCGATGTTCTCGTAACGGAGATATTCGATGGTATCTCCCCGATGGGCATCGCCATGAATACCGACGAAGATGGCATGCGCCACATCCGCCCACAAGGTCGAATTGCGCATGGTGACATGACGCGTACTGCCACTGAAGCCCTTGCGCGTGGCGTAGGCCGTGGTACAGTCATCACTGTTGCGGCAGAAGACCCTGTCGAACAGAATACTGTCACACCCGCCGAAGACATTCAGTCCGTCGCCCCAAGCCGGGTGTGAGATACTTCGCACATCGTGCAATGTAACCTGTCGGGATTCCCCAATGGGACAGGTATTGAGGACCAATCCGTCGATGAGCACATCGCGGGACCGATAGACATGTGCGCCCTGATACCCACTGACGGGACGTGCTATGCCACGGCCAATGATACTGACATGTTCTGCATCGTCGATGGCAAACGTTCCAGTAAAGTAGGCACCGCCATCCAGATAGACCGTGGTACGGGAGGGCACCCGTATGGTATCGGGCGACGGATAGAAACCCGCAGGATAATAGAGGAACGTGCGTCCCTGAGCCTGTGCCTGGCGTTGTGCCTCATGGCGTGACACAGGAGGACGCGAAGTGAAGAGCAGCAGATTGGACGTGATGTCACCATCCAGTTCGACGCTGAGATTCTCGGGCTGGAAGAGCAGGAACTGGAACGTCGAGTCATTCTGCACCTGTGCCATGACGCCGCGATAATCGGGACGGACACGCGCCGTCCGGAACGTACGGGCACGACTGACGACCCGCACATACACATCGCCCGTGAAATCGAACACACAGTAGCTGATCTGCGACACCCGGTGTCGGCCACTGCCCACCGAGGCGTTCACCCGTGCCATATAGGTATCGACTTGAGTCCAGTGTTCGCTGCCCCGTGGACGCACATAGACCGCATAATCGTGCTTGAGCGGTGCTCCAGCAGGGGCAGGATAGGTCACGACGCGATGCAGGCGCTGACCCTCAGCCACACCCGGCACCTGGAAAGAACTGCCCTCGGTGGAGGAGCGCACCTCACCACGGCGCGCTGCCTCGGCCTGCAGCGCGAAGAGCCTCTCGGTGTACGGCATGGAGAGATGCTTCACCTGCGTATAGTGATCGTAGGGCAAGCGGTAGATGTCCCAGGCACGGCCGCGGCCCATCGAACCAGGCTCACTCCACTCGCCATACAAGCCCGTGCAGTCGGTCCAGGTCTGGAAGGGCACATCCAGACCGAGGTTATAACGGGCCGAGTACTCGATGCCCTGCATCAGTCGGTTGTCCAATGCTCCCCACAGGTCGTCGCCCTGTTCCCATGCCATCGCACAGATATCACAGAGCGCGCCCAGTCCCAGTTGAGCATGGTTCTGGTCACGGCCCGACTCCTGGCACTGACCCGTGGCGCTGATGTAATGGGCCAACGAACCATTGTCGTAGGCATGTAGATGATAGTCGATGGCAGCCTGGTACAACGCACTGTCCTGCAGGAAGATGGCGCACGCCATGCGGAGCCGGTTGACGATGGCGCCCCAGTTACCGTTGGCATAGGGGCTGTCCGCCGCAAACCGGTCGATGGTGGGCAACATGGCACGACGCACCATATCGCTCCATGCGGGAGTGGCATGGAGGCGCAAAGCCATCATGGCACGCACCAGGTGATAGGCCTGGATGGCACACAGCGGTGCATCGTGCCCCTCGAAACGCTGCAGGGTCGCGGCGTAGGCATGGATGATGGCCAGTGCCATGCTGTCCTGCCCCGACTGGGCACACTGCCATGCCATCCACATGTCGCGTTCGCTACCCGCCTTGCTGGCACGATACTCGCCGTCGCGCGCCACTACTGGGTAGGGACCCGCCATCTGGTAGTGACAACAGCTGTCCTGCGCCGAGGCGGGGACCACGGCGCAAAACAGCCAACTGAGGGTCAAGTATAGGGAACGGAGCAACTGCATAGCGGAAAGGAGATGAAATCGACAGCCCTCGCGAGGCAATCATTTTTAACTTTTAATTTTTAACTTTTAATTTTTTCACAACCGCATTGCCGTTGTGAAAATAGATTCCTGGTTGTGACGAGAGGGAGGTGACGCGCCCCATGCAATCATACACGAGGTAGGGAGCGGAAGAGGCACAGGAGGGTACGGCCTGTTCGATACCGGCGGAGGAATCGCTGGTGGTTGACCCCGGCTCCACATTCAGGGTGAAAACCAGTTGACTGACGGCGCCGCTCTGGTTGGCATACTGACAGGTATAGGAGCGGGACGAGGCAAGGGTGGGCACTGTGATGGAACTGCCTGTCTGACCATTGTCCCACAGGAAGTCGTTGGTCCATCCCGTGACAGCCTGCACCTGCAGCGTCACGCTGGAACCGAACAGGACGGTGCATGTGGTGGAGGGATCGGTCTGCTCATCGACCGTCACTTCGCCCGACAGTTCATCGGCAGGAGCATCGCCCGCCACAGCGATGGCGAAGGTCTGTTGGCTCCGGGCGCCATTCCGGGCAGTATAGGTGACACGGTACAGGAAACTGTGATCGGCACGGACCGACAACTGGCGTGTAGTCGCACCGGTGTTCCACTCCCACAGGCCACTGTCCTCGACCGAATCGGGCAACTGCGGCGACAGCACTATCTCGCTGCTATCGGCAGGGATGGCCCTGCTCCTGCCGCTCACATAGTTGTAGCGCAATCCTCCCAGGTTGGTCTGGTTCACATAGGTGATGCCCTGGTAGGTGATATTGCCCGACAGAGGGGTGATGGCGTCGTCGCTGCCTACGAGGGGACGATGGTGAGTGAGCGTGGAGAAGCCCAGGTGGTCAAAGCCGCCCGAGTTCTGGCTGTAGTTGCCGCCGCCACCATCGGGACAGGTCTGGGCAGCAGCCATCTCTGCATAGGGCATTCGCACGCCGCGTTGGCCCTCGTAGTAACCCAGTATGCGGTCCCAGTAGGGGCGCACGCCGCCACGGCCACCCTCATTGGGGCCACCGGACTGCACCCAGGCATTGCTCCATGCGGTGCCGCAGTCGGCATAATGGTAATCTATCCACGGCAGGTCGCTGCCAGCCACACCGCCGAAGTTGAAGGCAGCGACATGTTCGATGCCCGCAGCGAGGCGGTCATTCATGTAGGCATAGAGGTCGTCGCCCTGGTTCAGAGCCACCTGGCAGATGTCGGTCGCCAGACCCAGTGCCATGAGCGCGTGACCCTGGTCACGTCCGCTCTCCTGCATCTGTCCCAGGTAGCCGAAGGGTCCACGGTCATCGGGCAACACCACAGGCACCAGGTTACCGATGAACTCCGTGAGGCCGTCGTTCTGGATGCTGCTCTGCGCCGAACGGTCGCTATACGTACCGACATGGTCATACTTGTAGAACGACACACCCTGATTGTACATGTGCACATCGTCGCACAGTATGCCGATGGAAATCACGCACAGGGCATTGCACAGTCCCCAGTTGCTCCAGTAGTGACCCGGCCGACGGCCCACATTGGCATGACGTTCGTTGAGCCATGTATCGTGCCGACGGCGCAGGAAGTCGATGGCGGGACTGTACCACACACGGACCATGTAGCGGCAGAACTCCTGGAAGTCCGCCGTGCTCCAGCCATCGTAGTCACGCATCAGTTCGGCTGCATTGGCCAACTCATATCCGTAGATGCCTGCCGCCAGCGAGAGATTGGAGTTGCCGCTCACCCCTGTATTGTTGTGCGCCCATGCCATGAGGATGCGCACGGCAGCATCGGCATTGTCGCGTGTGCCAGCTATCTTCCAGCGCAGGGCATTCTGGTACGCCATCGCTGCACCGCGCGCCGCGTTCATATAGTTCTCGCCCGTTCCGCCACGCACCACCACCTGGGTGGGCCAGGTCTGGGTACCGGACTGACTGTAGGAGTTGGCACAGAGTATGTTCCACGCCTGCGTGACACGTTCATCTCCCTGCGCCAGCAGCTGCTTGGCACGTTCTATGTCCTGCTGCGTGACGATACAGCCGGGATGGACGAAGCCATGATCGGCGGAGGGTGTGACGGCCCGCTTGGGCTGGTAGCCGTAGGTAGCCTGGGCTGTCACAAAGGCCTGTTTCAGCGCCTGTTTCTGCTTGTCCAACTCAGTCCAGGAGGCACTTCCTGCCGCTATCACCATCTCCGAGATGGTGACGGCATCCTGCACCTCGGCCACGGCATTGGGGGCATAACTGTCGGATATCGTATCGAGCCAGGCCTTGACCTCGTCCACCTGTTTCTGCAGATAGATGGGGTTGCCTGCCACACCGCGCGGATGACGCTGATCCTCGTGCCCCAAAGGCTGAATGGGGTCCTGTGCCAAGGCTGCCAATGCAGTCAGCATCAACGTGATTGTCTGAATAGTCTTTCTCATAATCATCTCATTTTTCATGTTATAACTGGTCGGGACAACGGGGGTGTGGTCCCAGCTTTTCATGGTGCAAAGGTACTCAAGTCTGCACGATGAGACCTGTCATTTCGTCCAAAAGGAATGGGCGTCAACGTCCTTTCGGCCAAAAAAAGACGTCAACGCCCATCGAACTGCAAATATTTTGGACAAAACAGTCGGTCAAATGATATATTTTTATTACCTTTGCGGACTAACCTTTTAGATATGGCCCCTCTGACAAAATTGATTCTCTATGCAGGCATCTGCCTGTCGTCCGTCCACCTGACGGCACAGACGGTCGATAGACATTGGACAGTATCCGATGGACTACCGACCGGCGAGGTGCGGCAGATGGTGGCACTGCCCAACGGACAGGTGCTGGTCAACTGCGAGGGGATATTCTGCCTGTCCAACGGAAAGGGGTTCGACGTACTGCCGTGCGACCGCCTGCGCTGTCTGCCCCTGGAACACTACAGCGAGGACTACGCCCACTGGTGGCAGGGCGACTCGCTGCTGTGGTTGCACGACCTGTACCATATCTTCCTGTTCGATGCCCGCACGCGCTCGTTCCGCTACGACATCGAGGCGCGGAGGGACGATGCGCAGGTCAAGCATTTCCTGCTCGACACATCGGCCAACGAACGACTGTCTGCCCCATGGCGCACCCGACTGGATTCATTAGGACTAGGCACGCGCTTCACCACCGCCATCCAGGACTGGCAGGGCGGCATCTGGCTGGGCACCACCAACGAGGGCATCGGCTACCGTTCGCCCTACCGCCCCACGGCACAACGCGTGCAGGACCACGGGGTGATAGACCTGGTACGCAGCACCACGGACCGTGAGGGCAACGTGTGGCACTGCCAGGAGGAGGGACTGGTATGCGAGCACGGCGGCAGCTCCCGCCAGTACGACATGCGCAATGTGGATGGACTGCCGCACAACCGCATCTCCTTCATCCAGCAACTCGACGCAGGTCGCTATCTGCTCTGCGCTTCGCTTAACCTGATGGGTTACTTCTATCCGGAGCAGTCGAGGTTCGTCCTGCTCAACGAACGGCTGCCACGGCTGAATCGCTACCGCCGCCTGGTGGGTGCCTGTCCCATCGACGACCGATGGGTACTGGTATATTCACAGAACGGTGCTTGCATGCTCGACTGTCAGGCCGACTCACTGGCGACGTTCCCTGCTTCGGCCGACGTGGAACGCTACTCCAACAAGTATAACTGTGTAGCGCGCCACCGGGACGGAACGTTGTGGATAGGTACGCAGAATGGTCTGTTCCGCCTCTCGCCCATCGGTACCAATGACTATCAATGCTCACGCATCGGGGGATTGGCCAACGACTGCATACGCAGCCTGGTCATCGATGCTGAGGGTCACACCTGGGCAGGGACGGCTCGCGGCATAGCACGCATCACGCCGACCGTCATCAACCTGGACAGCGATGAGGGCTTCCCCACTGCCTCACTGATGGAACGGGCTGCAGCCTGTATGGCTGACAGTTCTCTGGTCTTCGCCTACGGCCCGAGCTATGCTATCTTGTTCCGTCCGGATGGGATAGGCACGGGAACGACTTTCCAGCGCCCGGTCGTCCTGACGGGACTGAACATCAATGGTGAGTCCTTGCCCTTTGACCGACTATCGGACCTACTCTCTCTCCCCTTCGACAGGAACTACCTCTCTTTCCGGTTCTCGGCACTCAACTATGCCACGCCATCGCACACCCGCTACCGTTACCGACTGGCGGGGCTGGAGTCGGAGTGGCAATCCTGTACAGACGCGGACGGCCGTATGGGGACGGCGGCATATCACGCTCTGGCTCCCGGCAACTACTGCTTCGAGGTTCAGGCCTCATCGGACGACATCCATTGGGGTGAATCGACCTGCATGGAACTGTGTATCCTACCTCCGCGGTGGCTCTCCTGGTGGGCCAAGTCGCTATATGCCCTGGCCATGGTCGCATCGGTCATGTCGGTCCTGCACCTCTACCTGCGTAGCAAACGCAGGAAGATGGAGCGGGAGAACGACCTCCGCGTGAACCGGCTCTTCGAACTGCGCGAGGAGGCACGCCACCAGTTTGCGGAGAGCACCCACATCGACCCTCGCAAGATCGGCACCAACAGCGAAGAGAAGGAACTCTCCGCCAAGATGCTGGCTGCCATCGAGGCTCACCTGTCCGACGCTGACTACGGCGTGGACCAGTTGGCGCAGGATGTCTGCATGAGCCGCTCTGCCCTCTACTCTAAGTTGCGCGACATGCTGGGCATCTCTCCCGCCGACTTCATCCGCAATGTACGCCTGAAACGCGCCGCCCAGTTACTGAGCGACACGGACATGCCCATCGGCGAAATAGCCGACCTGATGGGCTACAATACGCACAAGGCCTTCGCCGCCAACTTTAAGCGCATGTTCGGCATGCTGCCATCGGAGTACCGCGCCCCCAAGAAATTAGTGGATAATCCATTAAGCCATTAAACTTTAACATTTTAAGCCTTAAAATTTATATTTTCTCCATTAATTATCATTAATAAACTTTAATTCAGTCAGTTGAGATTTATTTTTCTCCATTAATTGTCATTAATAGACATTAATCATACCGCCATTGTCAATGGGGATTTACCGCCACCTTTGGTATACTCCATTAAACCTTAAACATTAAGCCTTAAACATTATATTCGGTTTCATTGAGTGGGACAAAAAAAGGGTGCGCCGCAAGTCTTATTAGAAACTTGCGGCGCACCCTTTATATTGGATTGCCATAGATTGATCTATAAATGGCTAAATAATCATTGAGTAAGAGGGATGATGGCGAATGGAATCAGGAGGCATCCTCCGCAGAAGACTCGTCAGAATCGGACGGTTGCTTGACAAAAGGAGCCGTGACGAACTGGGGGAACTTGCGCAAGACCTTCTTGAGCAAGGCACGACGGGGAGAGAGACCAGCCTGCTTGTAGATGCCGAGGTCCTCACGCCAACGGTGGAAAGTGCGTGCCCAGTTGGTCGAAAGACCACCATAGCCCATACGGACCACATACTTGGGCATGTAATGAATACGGATTCCCGTCCGGTACATCATCTTGATGAGCCACTCGGTATCGCCCGAAATCATATAGTCCTCGCGGTAATAACCGAGACGTTCGAAGAGCTCGCGCTTGACGAAAACCGTAGTGTGCAGCGGCAACCAACCATTGCGGATCTTGGAATCGGAATAGGTGCCACTCACCCAGTCACGGATAATCCAATTCGGATTGTCGGGACTGACAAAAAGGCCGTCGGCATAAAGGAACTCACAACCTGTCTGCTCGAAACAGCGCACGACATCGGCTACGACCTCGTCATCATAGAAGACATCGTCCGAATGTAACCAACCGACGATGTCGCCCGTGGCAAGACGGACACCCTTGTTGAGCGCCTGATAACAACCGGAATCCTTCTCGCTGATGAGTCGGGCAATGCGCGTCGAACCACACTCCTCTATCGCCCGCAGCGTTCCATCGGAAGATGCTCCATCGACCACGATATGCTCGATATCGGGGTACGTCTGCGCCATAACACTGCGTATGGCTCCCGCAATGGTAGCCTGCCGGTTATAGCTGGTCGTAATGATGGAGACTTTCATAAGCGATGGTCAGTTAGAGAGAAGTTAGTCAGGAAGAAGAAGTGGAGCAAAAGGGAGGGACAGTTGGGTTAAAGGGGAGGGAGAACATATAGATGTCCCCCTTAATAATTCTTGGCAGGAGGCGCAACACGGCCATCCATCAACTCGCTCTTATCCTCGAAGCTCTTTTCCTTAATTATCTGGTAGTCCTCATTGATAGGACATACGATGGTACAACGGTTGAATCGGTGGTGACCCTGTTCACGAATGAACGGGATATCGTACTCCAGGTCACCGCCACCGACGATGAGTTGGTCAGCATCGACGCCATAGGTCTTGACTAGCACGTCGGCTACGACCTTGGCACGCTGCTCGCTGAGCCACAGGTTGCGCTTGCGCGAACCAACTTCGATATCGGCAAATCCCTTGACGAGGAACTTCTGCGTAGGATGCGCCTTGATCACCTGTGCATAGAAACCGAGGTTGAGCACATAGGTATGCTGCAACTCGATGCGGTCAATCTGGAAGAATGCCGCCTGTATCATATCGCCCGAGAGGACGGTAAGGTCGGTATTGGTGGCAGTGGCTGGTTTCTTGCTGCCACGCTCGATGAGAGACTGCAGATTGTCGCCCTCGGCACCATACGAGGCATCAATGATAGGCTTGCTGTTGAAACTCTCGTCGTAACCGAGTCGCTGGAAGTGAATGATCTTGGAGAACTTGTAGGAGAAGCCCAGCGTAAGGGCATACTTCCAGGTACTGTTCTGCGTGGTGAAGCCCTCCAGGTCATCGCCCTGCCAACTGACATTGGCATCGAGTAGAAGCGTGAGGCGCTGATTGAAGTTCCAACCACCCTGGGCACCGAAGAACCACTGGGGCACGATACAGGAACCATCACGCTGGCCGAACTTGGCAAAGCTGTATGCCATACCGGCACCACCATATCCATAGGCAGCAAACGGCGTATAGATCATCTCACGGCCTGCTACGGAATTGAGGACATTGATCATCACAGCGCCACGCAGTCCCATGGTGGAGTACTCGATAGGCATCCACACGTCAGCACCGGTATAGCCGGACCAGTTGCTGCACATGGTCGATTGGTGCGCCGTGAAGAGTTCGTGCTCATAGTGTGACCAATAGGCATCGATACGGGCTGCCCAGTAGGGATGCAGATCCTTCTTGAGGCTGAACTCCATCTGTGGACCGAGGCTGAAACGCTCCTTGATACTGTTCATGAAGACGCCCTGTGCACCGAGGCGGAACTCGAACGCCCAGTTGTCTTCCATCTTGTTGAAGGCATAGTGGACGCGAAGATAACGTTTCTTGTCCGTAGTATCGTTGAGCGCATACCAATATAGGTCACGGATACGGGGATCGGAAATCTTGCCCATCTCGCGACGAGTGAACGATATACGCGTCTTCATACGCGACAAGGCAGACTCTGCCTCTTCGTCACCTTCTTCGGAAGTATCTTCTGTATCAGCTTCACTGGTTTGATTATCGTCAGCGACTGCATTTGGGGTTATACCCGCATACTCCCCTCCAGCTGCCACGGCAACCGCAGGAAGTATAATAAAGAGTAGCCACAACAATAGTGTTCGTTTGATTAAATAAGAAGCTTTCATTCTATTGTGAATCACGCTTAATTCGCAATCCATAAAATCAATAGTAGAATTATTTGCAAATTTTCCTTTTTTGAGAAAAATATACGGTTGTCAGACTCCGATATTGTCCTTAAGAAAACCGTCAGCATTGTCTCAGAATACCAAAAATGGGCGAAAATGTAACTCTACAGATAAAAATTCCTTAATACGAGGTGCAAAAATAACTAATATTTTGCACATAACAAAAAAATTATACGAATATTATGCGCGATGGTGCATTTTTGTTCAACTTCGGGGCTGAATTGACAAGTAGAGGTTGAATAAAGAACTAACTTTCATGGCAATAGAGCAATCTCTCTCGGCCAGTTGTCTGGCTCGCAGGCCCATCTGCTGCATCTGCGCTGCATCGCACTGCTGCAACTGAGCGAGCGCCTCGTCCAGCGACGACACGTCTGCATCGACCCACCATCCACATCGGGACTGACGGATGGACTGCCACGGAGTACCGGTCGTGGTGATGACAGGGGTGCCGCTGGCCAATGCCTCGGCCACGATCAGCCCGTAGTTCTCACTGTAGGAGGGCAGCACCACAGCATCGGCTTCGCGCAACAGCCGCCACTTGTCGTCGCCATAGACAGCGCCAACGAAACGGACCCGATCGGACAGCCCCAGACGCTCGCTGCAGCGATGCAGCTCCTCCTCGTAGGCAGCCTCGCCGCAGCCTGCCACCGTGAGGCTCAATGCCGGATGTCGGACCAAAGCCTGTAGCAACAGTTCGAGCCCCTTCTTGGGATGCAGGCGGCTCATGTACAACAAGCTGCGGGGCGCCCCCCAGGACTGACGCATCTGGATGGCGCCGACATCGATGCCATTCTCGACCAACTCTACACGATCGTTCCACCCCAATGCGAGCAGATGTGCACGTTCCTCGACAGCCGTAGCCACAAGGCAGTCGCACACCGCCACGGCACGACGCTGATAGAGCTGGATGGCAGGCCACTTGCGCGTCAGGTAATGACGCTGCATGATCCAGGGTTCGAGCATCCCGTGCGGCGTGAGCACCAGACGGACGTGGGGATGACATCGGACATAACTGCGTGTCCACTGCGTGACACAGGCTATCTGGGGCATCCAGCAGCAGTTGATGTGTACCACATCGGGCTGCACGGCATCGAGCAACGCCATCCATTGCCTACGCATACGTCCCACATGCCACATGCTCTGTTCGATGGCATGCACGCTACAGCCCGTCAACGGTACGAAACTATCCGTGCTGCCCAATGCACACACATGGAGCTGGCACAACCCGCCCAGAGTCGGCGCGAGTTGCTGCATGTAGGTCGTGGTGCCGCCATCGGCCGCACCCAGCGAGGGAATGAACTGCAAGACGCGCAGCTGTGTGTGGCGTCCGGCCTCTGAAGGATTCATAATAGCTTATTCGGTAATTCCGGGAAAATCTGTTCGTCACAGAATGTACAATAACTACTCCTGGCTATCGGCTGCCTTCTTGCCACGACGACGCACCAGAGCAGCCTCCATACGACGGGCAATAGCTTCGGGACCGATAGTGTCCAATGCCCATTGGCGCAGGGCCTCACGACGATGTTGGGCCTTCTTCTCGTCGAGACAGAAACCATAGTCGTTCCACAGATACTTGGAGAGCGTCTTGGTGTCACGCGGAGCGAAGACTCGGCCACGGCTGGGCGAATCAATCAGGCACGATGCACCGCACTGATCGCTGCAATAGACCATCGTACCCTCCATAAGCGCCTCGTTGACCACTGCGCCCCAGCCATCGTACAATGACGGCAAGATGAGCACATGACTCTGCGCAATGACCTGACGCGCCGAAGCCATGGGTAGGGTACCGGCAAAGGTCACCACGTCATCGAGCGAATACTGCTGGACATACTGCTCCAGTTCGGCACGCTTCGGACCATCGCCCACAATGATGAGCTGACACTGGCGACAGGCAGCGCGGTGCTTGTGCTGGAAGATGGTGAATGCCTCAAGGATAGTCTTGACATTCTTGCGGCGATCGAGCGAACCGACGAAACAGAAGGTCGCCTTGCCCGGCTCGACCAGTGGCAACGGCTCGCCCACAGGACGTGGCGCCACGCAGTAGTCGAAGGGAACAATCTTCCAACTGCCACTCCAGATGCGATAATACTCCTCGCACTTACGGCCGATGGCGAACATATAATCTACATATTTAATGTAACGATAGTCCTGCAGGATGAAACGCAACTTGTGCATCCAGAGCGGATAGCGGAACGTATAGGGAGCCTCTGTAATGACGCCACGTTCCACAGGATAGTCGAGACTGCAACGGAACCAAGCCTTGACCTCCTTGAAGGCGGATATACCTGAAAAGAAAGCGACACTACGACCATTATATTTCTCTTCGAACAGTGCCTGTACCTCGGCTTGGGTAGGCGAGACGAGGATTTGTACGGCGGAATTGGCCTCGTACTTACCCCATCCCATCATCTCACGCTCCTGGTAGGCTATGAAAGGGACAATCACTGTCACTTTGTGCCTCTGCGCAAGAGCCTCAATATAGGGCATCTGATGTGGACTAACACAATTTTGAAAGAATAATAAACGCATACTTAGATTTGGATATTTTTTTTAGAGTGAATAGTGCGAAAACCCGAATGTCAGATATAAGGTAGTATATAATGGAAGTGGATGGGAAGAAAAAGTTGAGTGATATATCAGCGCTGACGCAACTTGCTGCCTGGCTGCGCCGAAGTATCGGTCTTGACGAACTTCGAGTAGAGGCTCAGGTACAAGTGTACGCTGCTGTTGATGAGCTCGTACTTGTAGCGCTCTCGCTTGGAGAGATACTTGTTGATGGAGAGCGGATAGTACGGCAGGAGGTTCTCATCCCCAGGGAAATCCTTGATGCCGCAGCGGCAGAAGTTGCTGAGCACCTGCGAGAAGAGGAAGGAGATGCGGTTGATGAAGAGATAGCGAATGGAACTCTCTATCTGCGTATTCTCCATCGCGAAGTCCCACAGACGCTGACAGATAATCAGCATATCGGCGGATTTCTTGGGATTGGCACTCTTCATGATCGAGCCTTCGCGCTGCACATAGTTGTAGGCGATGGTCGGGTCAAAGGCGATGCGACGCGCCTTGAAGTAGGCACGAGGGGTGAACTCCTGGTCCTCGTGAAGCAAGCCCACGTAGAACTTCAGGTCATTGGACTGCAGATAACCCCTGCGATAGAGGGCTGCCCAGGCTGCAGGCGGCATATCGACCTTCAGCATGAACTCCTCGCCCTTGAGCACATTGCCCTCGGTGCGGTCTGGGATGTCATAATGGATGATGTCTCCATTCTCACCCACCAGTTGCAGACCGAAACAGAGCACATCGAGGCGATTCTTCTCTGCCTTCTCCAGCAACTTGCGCAGGCAACCTGGTTCGAGGTAGTCGTCACTATCTACGAACCATACATAGGTGCCGTGCGCAGCCCTGAGTCCGGCATTGCGGGCGGCACTGAGTCCGCGATTCTCCTGGTTGATGATAATCCACGGAGCTATGGGCTGACCAGCCTTCTCCTCCTCGGCACGGAAGGCAGCCAACACATCCATTGAATCGTCGGTCGAACCGTCATTGACAGCAATGATTTCATAATCCTGGGCAGTCAAGCCCTGGTTTCTAATCGAGGCGATACATCGCCCCAGCCATTTACTTACGTTGTAAATAGGCATCACGATACTAAGTCTCATATTGCACTTATTGTCTTTAATAATCTTTTAATCTGTTTTAAAACCCAAGTTTCTATTAATTGTCCTGATATAAATGCCCGATAGGCGAATCGGCACAGCACGCACGTCATGTCCCGACGATGCTGCCACCTGCGTCCCCGTTGCAGCATGGCACCCGTAGGACGCATCGTGTAGTGATACTGCGGCGAGGTCAATGCCCGGACCTGTACTCCCGTGCTGAGCAGGTAATGGAGGATGAACTCCTGGTCCTCGCCATACTTGCGACCCGGCACGAAACGCAGATGATGCTGTTCGATGCAGGCACGTCGGAACCAGCATCGCCACAGATTGTACGGCACCTCACCATCGTGTGGTTGTACATAATCCGTACGTCCGTCCTGACGCCACACTACCGGCATGGTAAGCATGGTATGCTCGTCAGTAACTGCCGACAGGTCGATTTCCGCTCCCGATACCTCGTCATCGGCATCGATGAACCATATCCACTCGCCCCGTGCCCGCTCCAGTCCGACATTGCGCGCCACACTCACTCCCTGATTCTGCTGGCGCACGATAATCAGGGACGGATCCCGGAGCGTCAAGGCATCTACTGCCCCATCGGTCGAACCATCATCGACCACGATAATCTCCATAGGCACCTGCAAGCGCAGGATGCTCTGCAGACAGGGCTCCAGGTAACTGCCCGCATTATAGACTGGAACTACGACCGACAGGAGCATAGACTACGGAGAAACCTTCGACATCCTTGAATACATTGGCACGGGCTCCGATCACGGCACGTTCGCCGACGGTCACTCCCATACCGATGAAAGCCTGTGTTCCGACCCAGGCATCGGGCATCAATACGATATCGGCTACCACGAGACCCGCACCCGCGCTATTCAGGGGTTGGTCATCGGCCATACCACGGATATCGTGACCCGCAGTGCACAGATAGGCATACTGCGAGACACAGGCATTGCGCATCAACACAACCCGAGCCTGATTATAGCATATCACATTGGGGCCAAGGCAAGAACCAGCCTCCATAGTGAGATTCCAGGGCGCCCATAGACGAACGGACGAATAAACGTCACAATACCAACTGACATCGGCGCCAAACAGTTTAAGCAGGAACAATCGCCACAGACGGAACAACTTGGTTCCGAAAGGACGGAACAAAAGGGCAGACACCACGCACCACAAGGCACGTTTCGCCTTGACTGACGTTGAGACGCTTCCTATATTGACTTTCTTGTTCATTTTGCAATTATCAACAGCGCCAAAAAGGCATTATCCAGCGCAGACATTGACGCAAGGCACACTTGAAACGCAGTGCCACACTATCGTTGTCTGTACTATAAAAGAAACTCATTCCACGGCCAAGGTCATGACCGCCCCTGCCTGAAATACGGGCCTGACAACGGAAGCGGTCACGGCATCCATCCATACCTCTCGTCTCCCGGCACACTGCCAGCATTGCATCTTCGGCAAGATATGGAGATACAGTTTTTCCATCTATACCCTCAGCAGGATAATCGCACATGCGGTCCTGATATTTACACATAACCTGATTGAAGAAATCGACCGTTGCGAACCAGTATCGGCACTCTCCGACATGACCATTGATGGGCAGATGCAACCACTCATAGACAGAATGATCCTTGCAATCTGCTCGGAACTGGACATCGGGACCAGCCTGCAAAACTTCGTTAATCAATGACTCAACATTGAGCACCCTGAGTCGGCCAGTCACCTTGAAGAACCATCCTGCCTCACGAATGACTGCAGACTGCATAATAGCCTTGCGTATCAAAATGGTCTCATTGTACCCCTTACCACGGCTCTGGTCATACTCCGGTCCACTCACATCGACCCACTCGATATATGGTGAGTCAACATTTTGACGCACGACGGATATGGACCCTGAATTTTCGGCAAAAACGACCATCGGTCCCTTGTCCTTGACTCCCGACCAGATAAGCGACACACGCTCCACATAGAAACGCAATGCCTCAACATACATTGCCGTTCGCTGTTCATTGGTAAAATTTGCTCCCTGCATCCCACGAGGATTGACAGTCGCAGTCAAAAGCAATGGGATGAGACGATTCTCTGTCTTAGTCATGGACTATTCTTCTAATTCGCTTTCTTTGTATATAACGTAATCTTCGGGCGTGATGGGATCTTCATTCTCCCATAGGACGGGATAATCTGCAACCTTGTCACACTGATAACCCGCCCCTATGACGAACCATAATATAACACACTGAACTGCACCCGCAGTGATGGCATAGCCCTCGACAGCCATGTGCACTAAGATAGGTAACATCATTGCTGCTAACAGTTGAGCATATGGTGTATTCTCATTCATGGCGAAACGGAAAGTTTTGACTACGACTGGGACTAATATCAACAGGAAACAGATGAATCCTATCCATCCTGTTTGAGACAACAAACCCAAGTATGAGCTTCCCTGTTCAATAGAACCTGTAGCCTCTGTGTAGAAAACATCTGCATTAGGAAGGTTGATATCGCAACTAAATGCGCCAACTCCGACTAATGGGCTCTCGTTAAGTTCCATAAATCGCAACTCCCAGATGGCTCCACGCGTTGCTGCTACAAGAGCATCAGTTTGCTCACTGTCGCTACTCACACCCTTCTGCATCATCGTTTCCATATAGGGCATCAGGTACGGAAGTGAAATGATGAATGCCAACACCAATACAACTACAGCCGTGAACATCTTACCCCCATTCTTGCGGAATCGGAAGAAAACGACAGCCAACGTACCCAATAAGCCGCAAGCAGTCGAACTACGGGAAGCAGATAGAAGAATAACAATCAAACAAGCTACCCAGCATCCTCCCCAGGTAACACGCTCCCAAGATTCGGTACTGCGGAAGTAAAGCGAAGAGAACCACACCATAGCCACCATCACGAACATACCAAGGAAGTTCGGATGAGCCGTGACACCCATATATCCCTGAATAATACCACTCAGATATTGACCTTGACCTGTCAAAAAGGCGACGAAACTCCAAACAGCCACCACGCTACAAGCCCAGACCACACCCAGGAACATGTGACGGCGGAGACGATTGACATCCACTCCACTAATGAGTGGCGAAGCAGCGATGAAAAGGAAAGCGAACTGCATCAGTCGTTGCCATGGCTTGAAGAATGCAGGTATCTGATTGCTCACTATACTCAGAACAATCGCACCAAGAAAGAGCATACACTGCCAACTATATTGGGTTTCATCTCCATTGCTCTTGATGAAAATCAACAGCATTGCCAATATCATAAACAATTGATTGGTCGGCAATGGTGACGGCACTGGCCACAACACCTGCATAAAGGCGAAGAGCAACACGAACGAACCTATAGCAATATTGCGGTTATCAAACATTTATGACAAACGATAACGAAGTACGAAAACCCGGATTTACTTCAAACTTCTAATAAACTTCGCAGGGCACCCTCCTACTACTGTATATGGCTCAACATCTTTGGTCACAGTAGCCCCTGCACCTACTATTGACATCTCTCCTACTGTTACTCCTGGCAAAACTATACACTGGGTCGAAACACTACAGCCTCGGCCTATCCGAACTGTACTGCAAGTACCCTCACGGCTCAATACCCGAGGACCATCGGGAGTAATGGGATGGAACCCTGTAATAACAGTACTCCGACTACCGACAATGGCTTCCGGTTCAACAATGACCCTGCTACCTGCATTGAGCATAAACATCACTTCGTGGCCGATGAAACAGCCATCACCCAGTTCCAGTTCGCCGATACCCTGCACCTTGACGCCCTGGAAAATCTCGACCCGCTTACCGACTTGAACTCCTGCCCAACGAAGCAATCGCGCCTTGAACTGCTGACATCCACTATTGGGCAAGATTTCCAAAAACAAATTGACCCAGTATATCTTTTTACTACTTATCATAAAATTATTTCATCTTACCGATTTCCCGATCTACCATCCATCGGTACATAAGCCCCTGACGTGTATGCCAATACCATCCAGCATAGCCATCCAAGAAACCAAGCATAAAAAAATACCGTGATACAAAATAGACAACTACACGCAGATAACGAGGACAGTGGCTATACAGATTCTTCATCCAACGCTTGAACTCTGCATTCGTACCAAATAATTTTCCTTCTACTTCAGTAGTAGAACCATTACCAATGCGAGCTTGTTCTACCTGCATTGCTGCCTCACGTCGGGCATAACCGACATGCTTGTTCCACCACCAATCCAGAGGTTTCAAGTTCCAATCCGTCTGGTCTCCATCGAGCGAAATAGTCTCTCCGCTGGTAATCACAAGATGTTCATCCATCTGCTTATCCTCACTACGGCCATAACCGCGACGCACTATCTTGATCTGCTGCGCTGGATACCAACCGCCATTCAGCAGGGGACGTCCCATAAAGACAATCTTCTTGTTTACATAGATACCATTGACCTCCTTATGGTCCGACAACGTAGGCAATGTCTCCTGTACCAATGTTACCAACTTGTCTTCAATAATCTCATCAGCATCTACTCGCCATATCCATTCTGTTTCAATCGGCACATTGTCAATAGCCCAATTGAACTGTCTGGCTTGATTCTCGAAGGGATGCTGTACGACAATCGCGCCCAGAGACTCAGCAATTTCACAAGTCCTGTCTGTACTGTAGCTATCAACCACCAATACCTGACGGCATACCCGCCTCACGGAACGAATACACCGCTCAATATGGAGTTCTTCGTCCTTGGTCAATATAATAGCCGTTATATCAAGGAGTTGTGACTGAGACATAA
>JAILKE010000052.1 GCA_024694125.1 Bacteroidales bacterium | reverse complement strand
TGACGCACAAGCCGATTCGCACGGTTTAGGGTGTATTCAGGGCGGAAAAAGCGTCGTAGAACCCTATTCTGCCACTATTCTCGCAGAAAAATGAAAAAAAATTTGTGTATGTCATAAAAATATTGTATCTTTGCACGACTTTTTGTGGGTCTAAGTATTAACGGGTCGCAAACGGCGACCAAAAATGACGAAAAATTGATGAATATTGTTACCAAAGAGATTGCTCTCCCTGACGGACGAGTAATCAAACTGGAGACAGGCAAGTTGGCCAAGCAAGCGGATGGCGCTGTGATGGCGACACTCGGCAACACGATGATTCTTGCCACTGTCTGCTCCGCCAAAGATGCCGTTCCGGGCACAGACTTTATGCCCCTTACGGTAGAGTACAAAGAGAAATTTGCTTCTGCGGGACGCTTCCCCGGAGGCTTCACACGCCGAGAAGGCAAGGCTTCGGACTATGAGATTCTGATTGCACGACTCATCGACCGCGCCCTTCGTCCCCTCTTCCCATCCAACTACCACGCAGAGACCTTCGTCAACGTGACGATGTATTCGGCCGACGGCATCGACATGCCCGAATCGATCGCAGGTCTCGCAGCAGGCGCTGCATTGGCTTGCTCCGACATCCCCTTTGAAGGTCCGGTAAGCGAAGTGCGCGTGGCACGTGTGGACGGAAAGATGGTGATCAACCCCACTTTCGAGCAATGCGAACACGCTGACCTCGAGTTGATGGTTGCTGCCACCTACGACAACATCATGATGGTAGAGGGTGAGATGGACGAGGTATCGGAGCAGGATCTGCTTGGTGCCCTCAAGGCCGCTCACGAGGCTATCAAGGTTCACTGCCAGGTACAGAAGGAACTGATGGAGGCTGTCGGCAAACCTATCATGGAATACTGCCACGAGGTCAATGACGAGGATCTCAAGAAGTCTTGCCACGACTTCTGCTACCAGCCTTGCTACGATATCGCCAAGAGTGGTAATAAGAACAAGCACGAGCGCGAGGCTGCCTTCGAGGAGGTTCAGGCCAACTTCATCGCTACTCTCCCTGAGGAGAAGCAGGAGGATGAAGAGACGCTTGGTATGGTAGCTCGCTACTTCCACGACGTTGAGCGCGAGGCTATGCGCCGCTGCGTCCTCGATGAGGGCAGCCGTCTGGATGGCCGTAAGCTCAATGAGGTTCGTCCTATCTGGATCGAGCCTGACTATGTACCAGGCCCTCACGGTTCTGCAGTCTTCACTCGTGGTGAGACTCAGGCTCTCGTCACCTGTACTCTCGGTTCCAAGATGGACGAGAAGATGGTCGATGATGTGCTCCGCAATGGTTACGACAAGTTCCTCTTGCACTATAACTTCCCTCCATTCTCAACGGGTGAGGCTAAGGCTCAGCGCGGTGTAGGCCGTCGCGAGATCGGACACGGTCACCTGGCATGGCGTGCTGTCAAGGGTATGATCCCTAAGGATTTCCCTTACACCGTACGTGTCGTATCGGATGTGCTCGAGTCCAATGGCTCTTCATCTATGGCTACTACCTGTGGCGCTACATTGGCCATGCGTGATGCCGGTATCCCAATGATCCGCCCAGTATCTGGTATCGCCATGGGTCTGATCAAGGACGAGGATGGTCCTAAGTATGCAGTTCTCTCGGACATCCTGGGCGACGAGGATCACCTCGGCGACATGGACTTCAAGGTAACGGGTACCGAGAAGGGTATCACCGCTACTCAGATGGATATCAAGTGCAACGGTTTGAGCTACGAGATTCTCGAGAAGGCTCTGAACCAGGCTAAGGAGGGTCGTGCCCACATCTTGAACTGTATGCTCGAAGCTCAGCCTGAGCATCGTGCTGACCTCAAGGATCACGCTCCACGTATGGTTGCCTTCGATATTGAGAAGGAGTTCATCGGTGCTGTCATCGGCCCTGGTGGTAAGATCATTCAGGGTATCCAGGAGGAGACTGGTGCTACCGTTACTATCGAGGAGTCTGACGGCAAGGGCCATGTAGCTGTTTCTTCGGCCAACAAGGCCAGCATCGATGCTGCTGTTGCCAAGATCAAGGCTATCGTAGCTGTTCCTGAGGAGGGCGAGATCTACACCGGTACTGTACGCAACATCCAGGCCTTCGGCGCATTCGTCGAGTTCATGCCTGGCAAGGATGGTCTGCTCCACATCAGCGAGATCGACTGGAAGCGCTACGAGACTATGGAAGAGACTGGTATCAAGGAGGGTGACGTTCTCACCGTCAAGTTGATTGAGATCGACCAGAAGACTGGTAAGTTCCGTCTCTCTACCAAGGCTCTCAAGCCTAAGCCAGAGGGCTACGTAGAACCAGAGCCACGTCCACGTCGCGAGGATCGTCCTCGTCGTGACGACCGCCCTCGCCGTGATGACCGTACTCGTCGTGACGACCGTCCTGAGCGTCCACGTCGTGACTTCAATCGCCCTGACTTCCGTGGTGGTAACAACAATGAATAATCTGGTCTGATGTCTGACATCGGCCGCACAGTGAATTGCTTGGACTGATGTTACATATCAACAACCCATATCTATATCATCCGCTTCCCTCTGTCCGGAGGGCTGCGGATGATATCTGTTTATATATTGAGCAACACCCGACGTGGGGTGTCCTGTTTGAGCAGGGTAAGATGCTCGGTATCCTGCTGGCACGTGTGAAGGTGTCCGACAGTATGCCGCAGGCTGTGCATCCCTGGAGTGACGGAATGGTGCTGCTGGTGGCATACAGTGGGGTAGTCAATGGATTGACGGACCCGGATCACTACTTCGTGCCGCCTGTCTATGACCTGTCGCATCCGGACGATTTCTATATGCGTGAGGATGCCGAGATAAGTCTATTGAACGAACGTATAGCAGCCTTGCGTAGCCAGAAGGGCCTACTGGAAGACGAGCAATCTGCCGGGCAGTCGGGAGGTGGCAGACCAGCCTCCATCGAACATCAACTGTCGCAACTGCAGCAAGAGCGACGTGAGCGCAGTGCCGCTTTGCAATTGAAGATATTCAGCCATTTCGACTTCTGCAATGAGCAGGGAGAGTATCGCAATGTGGTCGATATCTTCCGTGATGCGAAACGGGGTCTGCCCCCTGGTGGAACGGGTGAGTGTGCTGCGCCCCGTCTGTTGCAATATGCACTGCAGCATGGACTGGAGCCTGTATCATTGGCCGAGTTCTGGTATGGTCGTAGTCCGTCGCGATATAGGCGTGTGCACGGACAGTTCTATCCAAGTTGTATCGAGAAGTGTAGCCCTCTATTGGCCTATATGACAGGACAACGTGCAGCTGAACCTCCCGCCGTGGATGATGCCCTGCAACCAGAGGTGCTATATGATAATGATAGGGTCGTGGTGGTGTGCAAACCTGCGGGTATGTTGAGCCAGCCAGCAAAGGACCTTTCTTTGCCTAATCTGGAACAATGGCTCAAGCGCCGCTATCCGGATTGCCGACTGCCATTTATGTTGGCGCATCGGTTGGACCAGGCTACTTCGGGTGTGCTGATTGCTGCCAAGGATGCCCAGACTCACAAGGCACTGCAGAAAGCCTTCGAACAGAAGCGTATCCGCAAGAGGTATGTGGCTCTGCTGGCTGGTACGGTGCCATCGGACTGTGGCATTATCTCCTTGCCTCTGTGTACCAATCCTGATGACAGGCCTCGTCAGGTGGTCGATTGGCAGTTCGGCCGGGAGTCGCTCACACGTTATGAGGTTCTCGAACGTCGTCAAGACGGCAGGACTTTGATTGCCTTCTATCCACTCACGGGACGTACGCATCAGTTGCGCCTGCATGCCGCCTCGCCGTTTGGTCTGGATTGCCCTATATGCGGTGATACGCTCTATCAAGAGGAGCCGACACCAGGACGCCTTTGCCTGCACGCTGAACAGATCATCTTCCCCGATGACTTGGCAGAGGAATTGGGAATGCCAAAAGAAATTAGAAAGGAAGGTTTAAAGGAAGTGACAGGGAAGTGACAAGGAAGTGACAGGGAATTGACAAAGAAGTGACAAAGAAGTGACAGGGAATTGACAGGAACGATACATAATAAATGGACCTTTAGGAGTTTGTTCCTAAAGGTCCATATTGTTGAATGAGGAAATGTGTCGTGGATGGGCAGGAATCAGGAGAGTTGATTCTTATCGATGAACATCATGGACTTGCGGTCGTCGGCAATGATGCTCAGGTATCGCTCGTATTCGCGCAGTACGTCGGCTATGATCTCGTCGCGCGTCAAGTACTGAATGTCATTGCCCATACGTCCGTCGCTGTAGTAGGTGACAGGAACGTATTGTACGCCGGTCTCGACGGTAGGAGTGTTGTCCTCCTCGACCAGGTAGTCGCTCACAGAACGTTTCTCAACCGCCACGCCGTAGCGGAAGTTCCATATCTGATCGTGCGGAATGTTCAGTTCGAGCGACAGTTTGCCCTGACGACCTTCGACGATAGTGGCCTCGATTCCGTTGGCAGACAATTGTTGGCGGAGTTCCTCGAAGGCTGGACGGACTTTGTCCGACATGAAGCGCTGGATGTCCTGTTTCTGGGAGAAAGTGAGAATCTGCGCCAGTCGTTCACGCCAGTGGCTGCCATCCCACGTGCGGCTGCCATAGGGGACCTTGGCATTGCGGTACAGCTCGTCGGTGCGCAATGCCTGGAAGAGGCACAGGCAGAGCAGCAGCATGATCAGACCGAACGGCAAGGCTGCAACCAGAGTCATGGTCTGCAGCGACTGGATGCCGCCGGCATAGAGCATGACCAATGCGATGATGGCCAGGAGCGAGCCCCAGAATGCCTTCTGCCACGATGGGGAGTTGGGCTTGTTGCCCGTCGCAATGGAGTTCATGACCAATATGCCGGAGTCGGCCGAGGTAACGAAGAAGATGATGATCATCACGAGTGCTATGATACACAGTGGTGTGGCGAGTGGAAACTGCTCGAAGAAGGCAAACAGCAGGATGTCGGCATGCCCATTGAGGGCAGACAGAGCACCCTCGGCCTGATGTTGGTCCAGCCAGATGGCACCATTGCCAAAGACGGTCATCCACACGAAGATGAAGAGCGACGGAACGAAGAGTACCGCCAATATGAACTCACGTATGGTGCGGCCGTGCGAGATGCGGGCAATGAAGAGTCCGACGAATGGCGCCCAACTGATCCACCATGCCCAGTACATGACGGTCCAGGAGGTGAACCATGCCCGACCGTCGGCCTCGAAGGCATAGGTGCGGAAGGTGAGGTCGGTGAACTGGTTGATATAGTTGCCGATGCCCTCGCTCAATGCACTGAGCAGGAACGTGGTCGGACCTAATATGAGAACAAAGAGAACCAACAAGAGGGTGAGAGAGAGGTTGATCTCGCTGAGGCGCTTGACGCCCTTGTTCATGCCCGACATGGCCGATGCAATGGCGGCGCCGGTCACTACGGCAATGATGATGCCCTGTACCAACAGACTGCGGTCACTGACTACGCCCAGATGTACCAGT
>JAILKE010000045.1 GCA_024694125.1 Bacteroidales bacterium | reverse complement strand
GTTCTATTTCCTCATAAAATGTTGTTGTTTCGGCCTATTTTTGTTGCATAACGAGCATTTTTTATGTTCTATAATACATTTTTGAGCACCTACAGCACCCTTTTTTCGCTTCCAACAACCTTTCTGCTAAGTTCTGCTTTCCCTCCTTTTTCTCCTCCGTGTTGCCCAATATCGTCACTTTGTTGCATAAATATTCATCCCGAAGTTCCTCCCGCCCGAGTACGTCGCCCCTCCGTCGCGCTCTTGCTGCGGTCAAACTTTGGTTCATATAGGGTCAATAATGGGTCGTTGATTTCGTTCGATTCAACCTTCCGCCAATCCTGCTTCAATCGATACCCAATCGATACCCGATCGATACCGCGATAGACTATGGACATAGGGTCAAAGGGATGGTCAAAGGTTTGCTCCGTCCCTGTCACTTCCCTATCACTTCCCTGTCACTTCCTTGTCACTTCCTTGTCACTTCCTTTTTAAAACCCTTTCATTATGCTTTCTTCCCGTCTTTTATCCGAGTTCCGTGCTCTCTGTCAGGTGCCCCATCCATCGGGACATCTTGATGCAATGCGTCAGTATATCATAGGTCGAGTGGAGCAAGCCGGCCTGATGGCAATGGTCGATGAGGTTGGCAACATCCTGGTCGAGGTCCCAGCTACGGAAGGTTGGGCGGAGAAGGCGCAGCGACAGCAGCGGGATGCCAAGAGCATCACCACGTTGCAGGCGCACATCGACATGGTGCCGCAGGCCAATCACGATGTGACATTCAATTTCCTGACCGATCCATTGCAGTTGCGCGAGGTCGAAGGACAGCTCATGGCCACAGGAACGACCCTGGGCGCAGACAACGGCATTGGCGTGGCAGCTATGATGGCGCTCTTGCCCGATGGTACAGCGTCGGCCGATGCACCCGCCGTGGAGCATGGTCCGCTGGAGTTGCTCTTCACCGTCGATGAGGAGGTCGGCATGGCGGGCGTACGCCGCATGCAGCCTGAGTGGCTCAAGGGGCATCAGTTGCTCAATCTCGATACCGAGCAGGAGGGATGCCTGATGGTAGGTTGTGCCGGTGCGGTCGATGTCAATGCTTCGTTCCGCTACAAGATGGAGCGTGGCGTGCCCGAGGGCGACCGAGCCGTGTTGCTCACCCTGGGCGGACTGAAGGGCGGACATTCCGGCATGGACATACACCTGGGCCGCGGCAATGCCTGCAAGCTCATGGTGCGGTTCGTCAAGCACGCTGTGGTCAGTTTCGAGGTTCGACTGGCGCGGCTGGAGGGCGGGGGAGTGCGCAATGCCATCCCGCGCGAGGCTTCGGCCCTGATCACCGTACCAGCTGAGGTGGTCGATGAACTGCTGGACGAGGTAGCTTATTACAATGACCTGTACGCCTACGAACTGCGTGGCGTGGACGAGGGTGTCTCGTTCACGGCCCAGGTCACTGACCTGCCGGACTATCTCCTGCCCGAGGAGGTCCAGGACGACATCCTCAATTCGCTCGAAGCTGCACCCGATGGACTCTTCCGCTATTCGCCCGATCTGCCCGGAGTGGTCGAGACTTCCAGCAACCTGGCCACGGTCAGCATGTCGCAGGAGGGCGAGTTCGGGCATTGCGACATTGTCCTGTTGGTGCGCAGCATGAACGAGGAGATGAAGCGTGCCTTATCCTCGCGCATTCAGAGCTGTTTCCTGTTGGGCGGAGCCCGCGTCGGATTCTCGGCAGCCTATTCCGGTTGGGAGCAGTCGCCGCTCTCGCCATTGCCGCAGCGCGTCGTGGCAGCATACCGTGAGTTGTTCGGCACGCAGATGCAGGTATCCTCCGTGCATTGCGGACTGGAGTGTGGCATCTTGCACGATCTCTGTCCCGACCTCTCTATTGTCAGCTTCGGCCCGACCATCCATCATCCGCACAGTCCCGAGGAGTCGGTCGAGTTGGAGAGCATCGAGCGATTCTGGCGACTATTGGTCGAAATTATCTGATTTTTAAGACAATCTTAAGCAAATAGTCATACATAATGCCTACCTTTGCACCCACATAATGATGGGAATATGAAGATACTGATCATCGAAGACGAACAGGGTATCAGCCGCTTCTTGAGCGACGGACTGCGCGAGGAGGGCTACGATACAGCCACGGCCAGTGATGGCGCCGAGGGGTTGCGGCTCTACCGTGAGTCACGGCCCGACCTGATTCTGCTCGACTGGATGTTACCCTCGATGGAGGGTATCGAGGTGTGCCGCGCCATACGAGAGTCTGACCGCAGCACGCCTATATTGTTTCTCACAGCCCGGGACACGGTGAGCGAGACCGTCGAGGGGTTGCGCGCCGGGGCAGACGATTACATCAAGAAACCCTTCTCGTTCGAGGAGTTGCTGGAGCGCATCCGCATCCATTTCCGCAACCGTACCGAGGACGATATCCGCACATTGGGCAATGTGAGGCTCAATGTCTCGTCGCGTCAGGCCTATGTGGATGACCAGGAGTTGCGGCTCACCACGCGCGAGTTTGACCTGTTGCTCTATCTGATGGACCACAAAGGGACGGTCTGTTCGCGCGATGATATCATCAACGATGTGTGGGGCATCAAGTTCCAGTACGATACAGGCGTGATAGACGTCTTCATGAACTCATTGCGCAAGAAACTCTCCTCCGACCGCGAGAACGGCATCATCCGTACCGTGCGTGGTGTGGGGTTTATTGCTAAAGACAATTGAACCCCTGTCATTTAATGATTAAGGCCAAAGACAATTGAACTAATGAAGCATAAGGACTGTACCTCCGGCCAACGGAGTTTCCAGCATGAAATAGCCCGCAATATCATCATCCAGGTGGGTTCGCTTACGCTCTTGTTGTGCGCAGGCCTCATCGGTGTGTTTGCGCTCGAGGTCTATTGGGCCACGCAGGCCGAGCTCACCACGTGCTACGTGGTGCGGATGTTGCTGGAGATACTGGGTGCCACCTGTCTCATCTGCACCATCATGTTCGTGATGCTCTACTTCGTGTCGCGCAATGTGGCGCAGAAGAGTCTCCAGCCGTTGCACGAGGCGCTGGCACGCGAGCGGGCGTTCACCTCCTATGCCTCGCACGAGTTCCGCACCCCCTTGGCCGTGTTGCGTGGGTCGATGGAGGTGCTCATCCGCAAGCCGCGCACCGAGGCCGAGTATCGGAGCAAGATCCAGGAGTGCATCGGCGAGGTCGATGCCATGCACCGTATGGTCGAGGACCTGCTCACCCTGACCCGTGTGGAGAGTGGTCGCAGGTCGTTGCAGGTACAGACGGTCGTCGTGGCGGATATGTTCAATGACATCCTCAGTCAGTATGCCGAGCAGCTCATCGTGCGTCACATCCATATCCTGGTCGATGTGCGGCCCGATGGTGCCCAGGTTCAGACCGACCCCCGTGCGCTCAGCACCATCATGAGCAATGTGGTGAGCAATGCGGTCAAGTACTGCAACGACGGCGGTTCGGTCTCGCTGGAGTCTGTCCGAATTGCGGACCGTGTGCACATCCGGGTCAGCAATACCGGTCGGGGCATAGCGCAGTCCGAACTGTCGCACGTCTTCGACCAGTTCTATCGGGGCAGCGACACCCAGCAGCGGGTCAAGGGCTTCGGTCTGGGTCTGGCGATTGTCCGACAGTTTGCGGACATCATCGGCGCGCAGGTCTCCATCCAGAGCGATGTGGACCAGCCCACCACCATCACTCTTGCCCTGCCGGCTCCGGTGCGGCATTGACCCCATTGCGGTGGGGTAGAGCAGGGGGCGATCCTCCTGAAGCAATCTCAGTTGAGCTGTCTGGTTTGTTCCAGGCAGTTTTTTTTGTCCGATGTCCAATCCTAAGCAAATCTTAAGGTTAATTGGGGAAAAAGTCACTACCTTTGCAGCACACAAACCAGATGTTTTGCTCTATTATTTAAGATGTTTCAAACAATCCATTTATGTGGCAGGTCCAGTGGAAGGAGGCCTGCATTTGAAGTCAATGCTCTGATGGATAGAATATTGTCCTGGGTAGTCCGTGGGGTCATCGTGTTGTCGGGTTGGATGCGGCCGTTGTCGCGTCTGGGTCTGGTACGGTATGACGAGTGGCATCCCGGAGCACCGTTGCGCATCCTGTTGGTAGGGTACAATGGGGCGCGCAATACAGGGGCCGATGCCCGCGTCGTGGCGCTGGTCCGGCAGATAGAGGATGCACTGGGCGACCGTCCGCACCAGCTCTCGGTCATGACCCTGAGCCGCGAGAACCTCGCCGGCTATTTCTCCCCGCAGGTGCAGCTGGTGCGCGTCTCCAGCCTTTTCTTCTTCACCCTGCTCCGGGCAGCCTCCACGCACCATGTGGCAGTGCTCTGCGAGGGCAGCACCCTGACGCGCACCTTTGCCGATGCCCTGACCCTCTTCTTCTGCGAGGCGGCGGGCATCATGCGTCGGCAGGGCAAACCCTGCATTGCCTATGGGTCCGAGGTGGGGCAGATAGACGGATGGTTGGCGCGTGTGTGCAGCACCACCTGTCGGGACACCCATTTCATGGTGCGCACCCAGCCGTCGTTGCAGCATCTGCAGCAGTTAGGGTTGCGGGGGCACCTGGGCACCGATACAGCCTGGCCCTTCACCTTGTCCGATGGTGGAGCCTGGGCGCGTGAGCGACTCATGGCCGATGGCTGGGACGGCGTTCGTCCGTTGCTCGGCGTGGCAGTGGTCAATCCTTTCTGCTGGCCCGTGCGTCCCTCGTTGTGGCGATGGGCGCGGGCGTTGCTCACGGGCGATCACCGCGGTCAGTACGACCTCATGTATTTCTTTGCCGATGGTCCGTCGCGCCGACAGCAGTTCCAGCACTACATCAGCCAGGTGGCAACGGCGGTCAATGACTGGAGCCGGCGCACCGGGGCTATGGTGGTGCTGTTGGGCATGGAGCAACTGGATGCCGAGGCGTGTCAGTTGCTTGCCGGTCGGTTGGAGGGACCCCATGCCCTCTATACCTCGCGCACGCACGACGTCTATCAGATGACGGGTCTGTTGCGGCAGCTCGACTGGTTGGTCACCTCGCGCTACCATGCAGCCGTGCTGAGCATGCCCCAGGCCGTTCCCGTCGTGGCGGTGTCCATGGACGGTCGTCTGGATGGGCTGATGCAGGAGACGGGCCTCAGTGCCGACTATCTGCACCATGTGGACGATGTGGATCTGGGCGCGCGCATCACCCGTTCGCTCACCCTGGCACAGCAGCACAGGGAGCAGGTCCGTGCCACGCTCCGTCATCATCTGGTGCTCTACAACGATAAGGTCAATATAATGAGTAGATTTTTTATACAATGGATCAATCAACATATTTCATAACCGGTGCCACCGGTCTGGTAGGTACCGAAGTAGTGTCGCAGCTCCTCGCCACGACACAGAGCAAGGTCCGGGTCCTGGTTCGTGCTGCCTCCGAGGCTGAGGCGGAGAGCCGTCTGCGTGGCCTCTGGGGGCACGACCCGCATCTCACCGATGCCATCGGCCATCGTGTGGTGGCCATAGCCGGCGATATCACCCAGCCCGGACTGGGCCTGGACGAATACTCGCGGCAGTTGCTGTTGTTCGATACGACGCACGTCGTGCACAGTGCCGCCGAGACTGGCGTGCAGCGTTCCCGGTCTGTGCATCAGTCCATCAATGTGGAGGGTACCCGTCACCTGGTGCAGTTGGCCGAGGGTATGCCCATGCTCCAGTGCTTCGTGCACATCTCGACCGCCTATGTGGCTGGCACCCGCAGCGGCATCATCCTGGAGGACGGTCCGCTCTCCACGCAGCACTATACGCTCTACGAACGTTGCAAGGCGCAGGCGGAGCGCGTGGTGCGTGACTCGCGTCTGCCCTATGTGATATGCCGTCCCGGCATGGTGGTCGGCCATTCGGTCACTGGCCATACGCGCAATTTCAATACCGTCTATTATGTACTCAAGCTCATGCTCCAGGGCCGCATGCGCCTCATGCCTGTGAGCCGTTCGCAGCGGGTCAATATCATCCCGGTCGATGAGGTGGCTCGTGGCGTGGTTCAGGCTTCGGTCCGTGCGGATGCCATTGGCCACACCCTGCATCTCACCCCTCCGTACGAGAGTCTCCCCACCGTAGGCCAGCTCGAGGTGGCTGTACGTCAGTGGGCGCAGGATCATCTGCACATCCGTCTGCCCCGGCTCATCTACCTCCCCATGCCGTGGTTGCGTCATGTGGCGCGGTGGTACAATGCCGGGGCGGGGGAGAAGAGCCGCAGCCTCTTGTCCAATCTGATTGCCCTCATGCCCTATTTCGTCGATGACCATATCTTCTCCCGCATCAACACGGACCGTTTCGTCGGGCGCTACCGTACCGATTGGCGCCAGAGTCTGCCCGTGATGCTCGATTTTGCCTGCCGGCACAACTTCATGCGCCTGTCGGACCGCAATATCTTCCAGCAGGCATGTGTCCGTCGTGACAGCCGTCATTATCCCATCACCTACTACGACATCACGGCTCAGGGTGTCGTGCCTGTCACGGGTCAGCAGATGAACGGCATCGTCTCGCATTACGTCGGTCAGCTCCAGTCCATGGGGGTGCGGACGGGCGATGCCGTGGCGCTCTCCGGTGTCAACTGTGTGGAGTATATCGCCATTGACCAGGCCATCGGACTGCTGGGTGCGGTCAGTGTGCCCATCTACTATACCACGCCTGGACCGGAGATAGTCCAGCTGCTGCGCAAGAGCGGTGCCCGGTGGTTCTTCGTGGGCGATGACCGAGTGATGCGTCAGACGGTCGATGTCCCTGCCGATGTCCAGGTCGTGCCCTTCGGTCCGTTGGTCTCTACCCACGTCGTCCGTCGGTTGGCGGACCAGCCGGTTGCACCTCTGCCGCACATCTCGTTCGACGACTCCCGCCTTGCCACCATCCGTTTTACTTCGGGCACTACGGGCGAGCCGAAGGGCGTGATGTTCAATTTCCGCCAACTCAAGTGGATGGGCGAGGTGCTCTCCAATCTGCTCTCCTGGCGCGACCGCAACCGCGAGATGCGTTATCTCTCTTTCCTGCCCCTCAGTCATGTCGTGGAGGGCATCCTGGCGGCCTATGTGCCCTACTGTCTGGTCTGCCAGGCTCAGATCTATTACCTCAACGACTTCCAGCAGCTCACGCGTGCCCTGCCCATGGTGCGCCCCACGGTGTTCTTCTCCGTCCCTCGGTTCTTCGAGAAGCTCTGGCAGCAGATTGAGCAGCATCCCCTGGGCCGCCGCTATCTCGCCATGTCCCCTGGTCCCCTCCGTCGCCTCACTGGCCGTGTGCTGCGTTGGGCTGTATTGCGCCGTGCGGGTCTGGACCAATGTTCACAGCTCATCGTCGGTTCTGCCCCCATCAGCCAGGCGCTGCTGCAGCGGTTCCGTTCCCTGGGCATCGAGATTCACAATGCCTATGGTCAGACCGAGGCGCCGCTCATCACGCTCAATCGGCTCGGCGACAACGATATCACGGGCATCGGCACTCCGTTGCCTCAGACTCAGGTCCGCGTGGCTCCGGACGGCGAACTCCTGGTGCGCGGTCCGCAGGTAGCTATGGGCTACTATCAGATGGACAGCCCCACTTTCCGGGACGGTGTGCTGCACACGGGCGACCTGGGCAGCGTTGCTCCCAGTGGTCATGTCAGCATCAGCGGGCGCAAGAAGGATATCCTCATCACCTCCTACGGCAAGAACATCAATTGCAACAAGATTGAGCAGTACCTCACCGACATCCCCGGCATTGACCAGGCTGTGCTGGTGGGCGAGCAGCGCCCCTACTGCACCGCGCTGCTCTGGAGCCGCAGTGACCACGAACATCTCCGCGCTGCCATCGAGCAGATGAACCATCGTCTCTCTCATCCCGAGCAGGTCCGCCGTTGGCATTTCGTGGAGCGGCCGCTCTCCATCAGCAGTGGCGAACTCACGCCCAATCTCAAGGTGCGCCGCAGTGTGGTGATCAGTCATTACAGTCAGGACATAGACAGTATGTATGCGGCTCATTGATTCCCTCTGGCGACGTCTGCTGCTGCAGGCTCTGATGTGTATCACGGCGCGTGCGCTGGGTGTCTGGCCGCGCTGGGTGTGCTTCATGTCTCCTGGGCGCGCCCTGCGCGCCTATGCGCTCTTCACGGCATGGCATCTGCGTCGTGGGGCGGATGCAGCCACGCTCTCGCGCCTGCGTTCCTCCATGCGCCGTGCTGCCCGTCTCTTGCGCCTTCTGTTCGGTGTCCGACGGCCCGATCAGGCTGACCGCCTCGCCGTCTCTCTCTACCGCTGCATCGGCATTGACCTGGAGTGTCACCTCCCGCACCGTCTCTGCATGCGCCGCTGCTTCTTCAGCCGCTACTACACCCCTGCTGCCTGCCTCGCCGCCTCTGCTCTCGACGAGGGCCTCTTCTGTGGTCTCTATGCCGATGGCCGATTGCGCTTTGCGCAGCGCATTAGCGCTGGCTGCGCTGAGTGCAATGCGCAATTGAAAATTGAAAATTGATAAAAGTTACAATTAGTCGATTGTATCGTCCTTGTCACTTCTTTGTCACTTCCTTGTCACTCCCCTGTCACTTCCTTTTAAAATTCCCTGTCTCTTCCTTTTAAAATTCCCTGTCACTTCCTTTTAATATTTTTCTTATGAAAAAGGCCCTTGTCATAGGTAGCGGCGCTGGAGGCGCCATGGCGGCGCGGATGTTGTCTGCCACGTTCGATGTTACGGTACTCGAGGAGGGCCGTTCCTTCCGTCCATTGCCCATATCGTTGGATGTGCTCACCAAGGTGCGGCGCACGGGACTGTTCGTGGATCCGCGCATGATACAGTGGGTCATGCCCAATATGCGCATAGATCAGGGCGCCGATATGGTGATGGTCTATGGCCGTGGGGTAGGAGGGACCACCACGCTTGCTACGGGCAATGCCGTGCGAGCCGACCAGGGACTGCGCCGACTGGGCATTGACCTGGACGAGGAGTTTGATGCCCTGCACCGCGAACTCCCCATCACTACGGATCACGAACGATTCTGGTCGCCCATCACGCGGCGCACCTTCTCCGTCATGACCGAGTTAGGTATGGACCCGACCCCCATGCCTAAGTTCCTCCGTACGCAGCAGTGCGCCCGTTGTGGCCATTGCTCCATCGGTTGCCCCACCCGCGCCAAGTGGGATGCCCGCGAACTCCTCGACGGACTGCGTGTGGTGACCGGTTGCCGCGTCACGCATCTCGAGCTGGGCGATGGCAGGGCGCGTCGCGTTCATGCCCGCATGGGCTTGCGTCATGTGACGTTCGATGCGGACCTCATCGTCGTGGCTGCTGGTGGCATGGGCACGCCCGATATCCTCCGGCGGTCGGGCATACCGTGTCAGTCCTCGCTCTTTGTAGATCCTGTCCTCTGTGTAGCTGCCCCCATGCCGGGTGTGCGCCAGGACCGACAGTTGCTTATGCCTTTTGTCAGCCGTCGGGAGTGGTACATCATCTCGCCCTATATGGACTGGCTCAGTTTCTTCTTTCATTACAAGTGGAATCATTCCCGTTCGGACATGGTCAGTCTGATGGTCAAGCTGGCGGATGTCGAGCAGGGCGATGTCCAGCACCGCCACATGCTCAAGTCGCTCACTCCGCTGGACTATGAGCGTCTCCGCACGGGTGTATGGGAATGTCGCGACATCCTGGAGCGTATGGGTGCCAAGCAGGAGTCTGTCGTCATGGGCATCCTCAATGCGGGGCACCCTGGCGGCATGCTCCCTCTCTCTTCTGCCGATGCCTCCACGCTCCATCCCTCTGTTCTCCCGGACAATGTCTATGTCTGCGATGCTTCTCTGCTTCCTCAGTCTCTCGGCCTTCCTCCTATGCTCACCATCATGGCTCTGGCCAAGCGCATTGCCAAGGTCGTTCAGGGGTAACGAAGGCTTCGTACGAAAGAACGATAACGAAAAAACTTCGTACGATAACGAAGAACGAAAAACGAAAAAACTTCGTATGAAAACGAAAAAAAACGATAACGAAAAGTGTTACCGTTTTTTTTTGTCAAAAAATCTTTTCTAAATTGTTGATTTTTTTTTGAACGCAAAATTTACAAAAAGAAACGAAAATATCTTAGTATCAATTTACTTAATTTGTTGATATATAAGAAATAATTCCGTGTTCTTGCCGAATGAAATACCTCAAAAACACCGAATGAAATACCTCAAAAACACCGAATGAAATGCCTCAAAAACACCGAATGAAATACCTCAAAAAATAAGATTTTCTTGCATAATCCAAATAATTACATTATCTTTGCAGCCAAATAAAGTATGGAACATATGGAATATCTCAACAGAACAGCAGACGTCTTGCTTAAAGACCTTCTTGATGCGTTTGGTGCCGTATTAATAGAAGGACCAAAATGGTGTGGTAAAACAACTACTGCCGAACAAGCTGCCAAAAGTGCTATTAGAATGCAAGATACAGACATGCGTGATGAATACTTAGCTACTGCAATATCAAAACCATCCTTGTTGCTTCATGGCTCAACTCCAAGATTGATAGATGAATGGCAAGATGCCCCTATACTTTGGGATGCTGTCCGCACGATGGTTGACAAACGAGGTGAACCAGGACAATTCATTCTTACTGGGTCTAATGCTGTAGATAAGTCGCAGATTCATCATTCAGGAAATGGTCGTATTGCAAAAATGAGCATGTTGCCCATGAGCCTTTGGGAATCAAAGGAGTCTACCGGGGAAGTGTCACTGTTGGAGTTGTTCAACAATCCCAATTACGATATTGACGGTTGCAGGTCAAGGATGAGCATAGAGGACTTGATATTTGCAGCTTGTCGTGGTGGATGGCCTGGTACTCTTATGGCACGTTCAAATAGAGCCAAGTTGTTGATAGCCCGTAACTATGTTCGTACCGTTTGCAGTGAGGATATTTCACGAATCGACGGTAAACGCCGGAACGAGAAACTTGCCATGATGATACTGCGTTCGTATGCTCGCAACATTTCATCGCTCGTCAAAAAAACTACCATGCTTGCCGATGTGGTGTCATCTGAAGAAATAGAATGCACTATTGATACGTTCAATGACTATGTGAACGCACTTGAACGTCTGTTTGTTATTCAAGATATAGATGCCTGGTGCCCGGCAATACGCAGTAAAACAGTTGTACGAAGCTCATCCAAACGAGGATTCTGTGACCCGTCAATAGCCGTGGCTCTTCTTGGTCTGACACCAGAGGCATTGACCACACAACTGAAAACATTTGGATTTATCTTCGAGCAGATGTGCGTGCGCGATATGAAAGCATATACGCAAGGACTATATAGCCACGTTTCTTATTATCATGACCGATATGATCTGGAAGCCGATTTCGTGTTGCATCTTGAAGATGGGCGCTATGCTTTGATAGAGTGCAAACTGGGAAGCAAGGAGATTGAGGAAGGGGCAAGTCATCTTCTGGAGTTGAAAAGGCTTATCTGCGAGCATAATGAGAAGGAGAAGCAGATGCCCATCCGTGAACCTGATCTTTTGATAATACTTACAGGTGGTCAGATGGCATACACCCGTCCTGATGGCGTAAAGATTATACCATTAGGTTGCCTGAAAGATTAGTCCTTTTAAAAAACAGAGTTCTAGTACCGACATAATCTTTGTTTTCTTCCATCATGACTCGGCAAAATGAGCAAGTACTTTTGTTCTAACTGTTCCTCAGTTGTTCCGCAGATACTCTAATCAACTGGAATCCAACGGTGGCTGATAATTCAATGACTACTAAGAAAGCTCTAATTGTCCCAAATGCACATTGGGCTATGAATAAGGGTAGTTTAGTGGAATTAATTGTAAGTTGGCGTTTTACACGTATTGCATATCGCTCCGATATCTCTACCATGACGGAACTGTGAGGGAAGCCCCAGCATAAGTGCAGCGTAAGTGGAGAGTAAGTGAAATGTCTTACTCTCCACTTACGCTGCACTTACTTTCCTCTTGTCCTCCGCTTGCGCTGTGGGTCCCCTTAACGTACCCATACAGTAGGGCTCATATTGTTCCATTAGTTAGTACATTCATTGTTTTCCAATCGTACGTAACTAATTACATTTACATGTTAGCAAAGTATAGGTATTTAAAAATCGAGAGGAGCTACACTCACGTGCCGCTCCTCCCTTATTACAAACCTTATTTTCAAAAACTTATTTTTCCTTTTATCTAACTATCATGAAATATGAAGTATTACAACTGGTGCAAAGATAAGGCATTTTCCAATAAGTCGGGTATAAAAATAGGGTATAAAGATGTTTCATTTGTAATTTTTAACCATTTTGATAAAAAAGTACAATGATTTTGAAAGAAAATTTACATTCTTTAAATACTTATTGTAGATTTAAGCCTTACCTTTCTGTCAAATTCAGTTGCAGTGACAGATAGTCAGAGAAGCGAAGTGACCGGGATCAATAGGTCGCTTTCTTGAGGTCCTTACGAGAGATACGAACCGAAACCTGCTTCAGACCCTGGGTCGAAAGGAACATCTGAATGGTGTCGTTGCCAGGAACATTCAGGTCGTCCAGACGATAGGAGTAGAAGTAATAGTTCTGCGACTGATTGCTGCCCGCATTGTGGTCGTTGAAGCAGAGGGTGAAGTAAGCTTCGTTCTCCTTGACACTGTCGTTGATCACCGTGGCTGCAGGAGCAACGTAGGGATAGCAGACAGCAGTATAGTCAATGTTCATATATCCACCGTAGAAATAGAAATTGTTGATGCAGTTGACGACATCCAGACTGTCAGGGTCCAGAGCCAGGTTGATGGCAGCCGAGTCCGACGGCACCGAAGCATAGAGCACCGAATCAACAGGAATGCTGACGACACCGTTCAGTGTAGCCTGTGTAGCATGGATGAAGCCTAAGGTGTCCTGCACGGCGTAGGCGGGGTCGTAGGAGCAATAGACAATTGCGCGTTCGACGCCTGAGAGTGACTTGCCAGCCTTCTGCTCGATGTTGGCGACGCTGCTGGCGGTCATGCTGGCTGTGCCGCCGCCATCTACGAAGGCGATCATCTCGCCGCTGTCCAGGTGCTGCAGGGTTGAGATGAGCTCCACGCTGATGGTGGTCTCATCTTCTTTGTCCTCCAAGCAAGAAGTGGTCATTACTGCTGACATGCAGCAAAATGTTGTTACAATGAGTGTTTTAGTTGTAAATTTCATTTTAATAAATTAAAAGAAGTGACAGAGAATTGACAGAGAAGTGACAAGGAAGTGACAAGGACGATACAATCTCCATTAAAAGAATTGACAAGGAATTGACAAAGAAGTGACAAGGACGATACAATCTCCATTAAAGGAATTGACAGGGAATTGACAAGGAAGTGACAAGGACGATACAATCGGCTAATCGGTATCTTTTATCAATTGTCAATTATCAATTATCAATTGTGCATTGCACTTGCACCTCGTAACTTTTATCAATTATCAATTATTAATTATCAATTGTAAAAATGTGAGGATATGCGCATCCTGGCGCATACCCTCATATTTTTACCAGATTCGGACGCGGTCCTCGGGAGCGAGGTAGAGGCTGTCGCCAGGCTGGATATTGAATGCATCGTACCAAGCGTCGATGTGAGGCAGAGCGCCGTTGATGCGGTGGAAGTTCTGAGCGTGAACATCGACCGTGTTGAGCATCATGATGCCCTCCTCCGTGTTGACGCCAGCCCATACATTGGCATAGGCAAGGAAGAAACGCTGCTCGGGAGTATAGCCGTCGCGAGTCTCAAGAGGACGCTTCTGCATGGCGAGCTTGAGTGCGTTGTAAGCGACATTGAGACCGCCGTGGTCAGCGAGGTTCTCGCCCAGGCACTGATGGCCGTTGGCATGAACACCAGGCAGGACATAGAGGCTGTCGAAATAAACGGCGAGCTTCTCGGCAGGAACCTTGAAAGCCTCGACATCCTTGTCGCTCCACCACTGGCGGAGGTTGCCGTCCTTGTCAAACTGGCGACCCTGGTCGTCGAAGCCGTGAGTCATCTCGTGGCCAATGACAACGCCGATAGCGCCATAGTTGGCAGCATCATCAGCCTGCATGTTGAAGAAAGGAGGCTGCAGGATGCCGGCAGGGAAACAGATCTCGTTCGTGGTAGGGTTGTAGTAGGCATTGACAGTCTGAGGAGTCATGAACCACTCGTCCTTGTCAACAGGCTTGTTGTAGTGGTCCTGCTTGTCCAGGTCCCAGTTGAACATAGCCACGGCGCGGACATTCTCGAAGAGGTTCTTGGCTGGGTCGATGGTGAGAGGAGAGTAGTCAATCCACTTGTCAGGATAACCAATCTTGATGTAGAAAGTGTTGAGCTTCTCCATGGCAACCTGCTTGGTGCTGTCGCTCATCCACTCCTGCGCCATGATACGTTCGCCGAGGCTCTTCTGCAGGTCCTTGACCAACTCGAGCATGCGGGCCTTGTTCTCGGCAGGGAAGTACTTCTCGACATACATCTGGCCGACAGCCTGACCGACGCGACCATCGACGAAGTTGACGGCGCGCTTCCAGAGAGGCTTCTGGACCTTGGCGCCCGAGAGGCTCTGCGAGAAGTGGAAGTTCTCGTCGGTGAAGGCGGTGCTGAGGTAGCTGGATGCCCAGGAGAGGGTCTGGAACTCGTAGATAGTCTTGAGGTCCTCCAGAGGCATGGTCTGCAGCAAGCGGCAGGCATAGGCTACTGGTTCTGGCTGACCCAGGTCAACCTCGGTGGTAGCATCGTAGCCATACCAAACGAGGAACTGCTCCCAGTCGAAGCCGTTGGTCATCTCCTTCAGCTCATCGACGCTGACCTTGTGGTAGTTGGCCTCCGGGTCACGGCGCTGAGTGCGGGTATAGTGCGTACGGGCAATCTCAGTCTCGTACTTCATGATGGTCTCCATCTTCTGCTTCGCCTCGGCCTCGTTCTTGCCGATCAGCATGTAGAGGTTGACGACGTGCTGCTTGAAAGCCTCGCGGACAGCCACGGTGCGCTCGTCCTCGTTCAGATAGTAATCGCGGTCACCCAGGCTCAGACCACTCTGGCCGATGCCGACGATGTTCTGAGAGGAGTTCTTCGAGTCGGCGCCGATGCCCAGACCGAAGAGGATGCCGTCGTGCTGCTGGGCTGCATACTGGATGAGTTCCTCGCGCGACGAGCAGTCGTTGATCTTCTCCAGGTAAGGCAGAACAGGCTGGTAGCCCAGTTCGTCGCGATGGATGGTGTCCATATACTGATTGTACAGGTCAGCAATCTTCTGCTGGATGGTGCCCTGGGCGTGCTGGCCCTTGGCGATGTCCTGGATCAGGGTGCTGAGCTGGTTGACATTGTCGTCGCCCAGTTTGGTGAAACTACCCCAGCGTGGGTAGGCATCGGGTTGGGGGTTGTTGTCAATCCAATGTCCGGTCGCAAAGCGGCAGAAGTCGTCGCCAGGACGGGCAGTGGTGTCCAGATTCTTCAGTTCAACACCGGTCTGGAGTTCTGGCTGCTTGTTGCAAGCCGCCAGCGCAAGGGCAGTAATTGCCATAAATAGAACTTTTTTCATTGTTTTGTTGTTAGTTATATAATATTGTCGAAGACAATCAAGTAAGGAAGGGAAGCGAGAAAAATTAAAAGTTAAAAGTTAAAAATGAAAAATGGAGAGTGAAACGAACGATACAATCTCCATTAAAGGAAGTGACAAGGATGTGACAGGGAAGTGACAAAGAAGTGACAAGGACGATACAATCGGCTAATCGGTATCTTTTATCAATTGTCAATTATCAATTATCAATTGTGCTTCGCACTTGGTTTCAATTATCAATTATCCCTTTTCCCTTTTCAATTTTCAATTTTCAACTTTCAATTCCGTTCTCTTTTCACGAACTTTTAATTTTTACTTTTTAATTTTTAATTTGAACAACGTTCAAAGCCCTTCGGCTTTGGCTTTGTTCCACAGCTCGTCCATCTGAGCCAGAGTGAGTTCGTTGAGCATGTGACCCTGTTCGCGGGCCTGCTGTTCGACATAGTTGAAGCGGCGGAGGAACTTCTGGTTGGTCTTCTCCAATGCATTGTCGGGCTTGATCTTGTACAACCGGGCAGCATTGATGAGCGAGAAGAGCAGGTCGCCAAACTCCTGTTCCGCCTTCTCGCGGTCCATGTGCTCGACCTCAGCCTCGAACTCCGCAATCTCCTCGCGGACCTTGGGCCACACATCCTGGCGTTGCTCCCAGTCAAAGCCGGCATTGCGCGCCTTGTCCTGCATGCGGTACGCCTTGATCAGAGCGGGCAGAGAGGAGGGGATGCCCGAGAGGATAGTCTTGTTGCCGTCCTTCTCCTTCTGCTTGACCTGCTCCCACAGCTTCGATACATCCTCGGCACTCTGCACATCGGCGCCGCCGCGTTGGCCCACCTCACTGATGAGCGAGCCGTCGGGGTTGAAGACATGAGGGTGGCGGAAGACCAGTTTGTCGCACATGGCATTGAGCATGTCGCCCATGTCGAACTGCCCAGCCTCCTCGGCAAACATCGTGTAGAAGAACAGTTGCTCCATCACATCGCCGCACTCCTTCTTGATCTCGGCGGGGTCGCCCTTGATGAGCGCTTCAGCCAGTTCGTACATCTCCTCGATGCTGTTCTGGCGTATCGACTGATTGTTCTGTTTGGCGTCCCAGGGGCAGTCGCGACGCAGCGTCTGCATTACTCCGAGCGCCCGTTGCCAAGCTGCTGTTTTCTTGTCAATATTTGGCACGTCTATATGCTGTTCCATCTACTATTTATAATTATTGTGGCGCAAATATATTATAAATTTTTGCAATATCCAAATTTTTTACTATCTTTGCGCGCGAATTTGGTTTGTAACAACCCGTTTTGCACACTATGAAGTACATTGGAGCACATACATCGTCCGCCGGAGGACCGCAGAATGCCGTGGCTGAGGCCGTCAGCATAGGGGCCAATGCCCTGGCGCTGTTCACCCGCAACCAGAAGTCGTGGGTCAGCAAGCCGCTCGAGCCAAAGCAGATTGAGGCGTTCCGACAGGCTCTCGCCGCATCGGGCATCCGTCCCGAACACGTCCTGCCGCACGACAGTTACCTGATTAACCTGGGCAATCCGACCGCCGAGGGACTGGAGAAGAGCCGCACCGCCTTCCTGGACGAACTGCAGCGTGCCGAACAGCTGGGCCTGAAGTGGGTCAACTTCCACCCAGGGTCACACCTCAATCAGATTTCGCCCGAAGCCTGCCTGGACCTGATAGCCGAGAGCATCAACTGGGCATTGGACCAGACCACCACTGCCGTGGCAGTCATAGAGAACACCGCCGGCCAGGGGTCCAACCTGGGGTACGACTTCCGCCACCTGGCACGCATCATCGAAGGGGTCAACGACAAGAGCCGCGTGGGCGTCTGCATCGACACCTGCCACACCTTCGCCGCAGGCTATGACCTGAGCACCGAGGCGGGCTACGAACAGACGTTCGAGGAGTTCGGCCGCATCGTGGGTTGGCAATACCTGCACGGCATCCACCTGAACGACAGCAAGAAGGGCTGCGGCAGCCGTGTGGACCGCCACGAGTCCATCGGCATGGGCATGCTGGGCGAAGCCTTCTTCGGCCGCATGATGCGCGACCCCCGCTTCGACGACATGCCCATTATCCTGGAAACGCCGGACGAGAGCAAATGGAAGGAGGAAATCGAGCACTTGCGCAGCATGTGCTCGATTTGAAAATTAAAAATTAAAAAGTAAAAATTAAAAGTTCGTGAAAAGAGAACGGAATTGAAAGTTGAAAATTGACAATTGAAACCAATTAGCCCGATTGTATCGTTCGTTTCACTCTCCATTTTTCATTTTTCATTTTTAACTTTTAATTTTTCTCGCTTCCTTGTCACTTCCTTTATAACAACAAAAATCTCCCGATGAAGAAAGAAATTCTGACACTCATGGCATTGAGCCTAATGCTGACCGCTCAAGCCGATACCATACCCGTGCAGCAGTACCGCTATGCCGGACCATTCGCACTGCGTCAGCCCGTGCAGATAGACAGCACCGACGTCAATGCAAAAAAATACGACGAGAAGGCACTGCTCGACGCAGCACTCAACCTGGACCTGGTCAAACAGGGACAGCCATTCGAGGGCGACTCACTGCCCGGAGCCGACCGCGCGGCACTCCATCTGCTGGCCTTCGAGGTGAGCAATGCCGACTACTTCAAGGGCGAGCTCAACTTCAAGCAGAAGCCGAACCAATACAAACTCTACATAGACGGCAAGTCCGCCCAGGCAGGAGAATTGACCCTGCTGCCAGGTAGCCACACCTGCGTGCTGAAGTACCTGAGCCAACCCGACAGGGCAGACTCGCTGCAGCTGCAACTGGTGGCCGACAGTGCTGCCCAGGTACAGGCATCCCGTCTGCGACTGGGCGACGTGCAGGAGCAGAACCAGTTGCTGGACATAGACGACATGCTGATGGTGAAGCGCTACTCGGCAGTCGATATATCAGCCGACGGCAAGTGGATCATCGTGTGCGAGAGCCTGAAGCGCAACGACTGGACCGACCACGACTTCTACCTGGTCGAGCGTCAGTCGGGCCGCCGCATCAAACTGACCCAGAACTCGCACTGGTTGCCCCGCACCAGCCGTTTCTACCAGATACGCCACGTGGGGGACAAGAGCCTGATGGTGGTCATCGACCCTGCTACACTGCAGGAGGAGGTGTGGGTCGAGGACCTGCCCTGCGACTACTTCACCGTCTTCCCGACCGAGGACCGACTGCTGTGCACCGAGCGCCAGGACGGCCCGATGGAGGAGAACGCCGAGGCATTCGCCTTCGTGCATCCCGATGACCGCCAGCCCGGATGGCGCGACCGCAGCTACCTGTCGGTCTATGACATCCGCACCGGACTGCAGCAACAACTCACCTACGGCTACCACTCACAGTGGGCGTGCGACATCCGTCCCGACGGTCGCCGCATCCTGGTAGCCAAGAGCGAGTCCCGCCTCACCGCACGTCCCACGTCGCTGCGCAGCATATACGAGATAGACCTCGATTCGCTCACGGTCGATACGCTGGTGTGCCGTGACGGTTTCGTCAACGAGGCGTCGTACTCGCCCGACGGAAAGGAGATCATCATCACCGGTTCGCCCGAGTGCCTGGGCGGCATCGGCAATGTGGTGCCCGAGGGAATGACCCCATCCATGGTCGATGTGCAGCTCTACGTGATGCGCCTGTCGGACCACAGCGTGCGCCCGCTCACCAAGGACTTTGACGGCATGGTCAGCAATGTGCTGTGGAGCAGCGTCAATGGCCAGATATACATGACGGCGGAGCGCGGCGACTCGTGCAGCATCTTCGCGGTCGATCCCAAGGGCGGCAAGATAACCCAGGTGGCACAACCTGCCGAGGTGGTAGGCCGCTTCGCATTGGCGCATAATGTCCCTGTAATGGCGTATGCTGGCGAGAGCAACGACCACAGTTGGCAGCTCTACACCCTGGAGGTGGGCAAGCGCGCCAAACCAGCCCAGGTGCTGCATGACCTGAACGCCGAGATATACGAGAACATCGAACTGTCGCCTGCCCATGCGTGGTCATGCCCCAACGGTGCGGGCGACGAGGTGCCCTGCCGCTACTATCTGCCCAACGACTTCGACCCATCGGCTCAATACCCGATGATCGTCTATTACTACGGCGGCTGTTCCGGTACACTGCGCAACCTGGAGTACCCCTATCCATGGACCATCTGGGCAGCACAGGGTTATGCCGTGCTGGTGGTCAACCCCAGCGGCGCTACGGGCTACGGCCAGGAGTGGGCTGCCCGTCACGTCAATACGGCGGGCGTGGATCCTGCCCGCGACATCATTGCAGCCACTACCACCTTCTGCGACCAGCATGAGTGGGTGCGCCGCGACCGACTGGGTTGCATCGGTGCATCGTACGGCGGATTCATGACCCAGTACCTGCAGACGGTGACCGACATCTTCCGCTGCGCCGTGAGCCATGCCGGCATCAGTGACCACACGACCTACTGGGGTTACGGATACTGGGGCTACACCTACAGCGAGGTCTCGATGGCCAATACCTATCCCTGGACCCGCAAGGACCTGTACGTGGACCGTTCGCCGCTCTACAACGTCGATAAGATCAAGTCGTCCATGCTGTTCCTGCACGGAACGGAGGATACCAATGTCCCCTACAACAACTCAGTCCAGATGTACACCGCCCTGCGCCTGTTGGGCCGTGACGTGGCAATGGTGAGCATCAAGGGCGAGAACCACGGTATATCCAAGCCCAGTCGTCGTCGCCTGTGGCACAATGCAACGATGGCGTGGTTCGCCCGTTGCCTGAAGGATGATCCAACCTGGTGGGATGCGCTCTACCCGAAGCGTACACTGGAGTAAAAGTAGTAAAAGGGGAGTGAAAAAGTAGTAAAAGGGGAGTGAAAGGGACGATACAAACTCCCACTGAACTCCTATTGGAACTCCCGCTGAACTCCTATTGGAACTCCCACTGAACTTCCGCAGGAAATAGCAAACGTCCCTTTTACTCCCCTTTCTCTCCCCTTTTACTCCCCTTGAAAGCGAGTAAATCGGAGATTCGCGAAACTTGAAATATATTATATAATGAGCTCTATAAGATTAGATTTAGAAGGTCTCAATGACCAACGTGTAGATGGCTCGACCATCCTGCCTCTCTTCTCGGAGGGGATATCCGAGCCGACATTCGACAAGAAGATGTTCGACGAGGAGGAGTTGCCCCTGATCGCCACACGCGACCTGGTCCTCTTCCCCGGTATGACCATGCCCGTCGTGCTGGGCCGCGACTTCTCAATCCGCGTGGCAAAAGATGCCGACCGCGACAAGCATTACATCGGCACGGTCACCCAGATAAACGGTGCCGTAGATGAGCCGAAGGAGGAAGATCTGTACAAGGTAGGTTGCGTGGCAGAGGTAATCAAGTGCCTCGAGTTGCCCGATGGAACCTACAATGCCTTCCTGCAGGGACGCAAGATGTTCCGCATCGACCATGTCAACCAACTGAAACCCTTCATCTCGGCATCCGTGCACCTGGTGGAGGAGGGTCCGATCATCAAGGGCGACCAGCAGATGCGCGCCCTGATGAGCAACATCAAGGAGGACCTGCGCGCGTTCTCCAAGTTGATTGACAACAACCTGCCAAGTGAGGTGTCATTCGCCATCCGAAACTTCCGCAACCAGCAATTCCTCATCAATTTCCTCTGCTCGGTATTCCCCATGCAGGTGCGCCACCGTCAGGAACTGCTGGAGCAGACCGACCTATATCAGCGTGCCGTGCGCCTGTCGGCCATCATCAGCCAGGAACTGCAGTTCGCCCGCCTCAAGAGTCAGTTGCACGAACAGACACAGGCCAACATCAACGAGCAGCAGCGCCAGGCATACCTGCACTCGCAGATACATACCATCCAGGAGGCACTGGGCGAGGGTCAGCAGAATGATGTGGATGCCCTGCTGAAACGTGCCAATGCCAAGCACTGGAGCGAGGCAGTACAGGAGACCTTCCGCAAGGAGGTGAACCGCCTGCAGCGCATGCAGGAACAGAGTCCCGACTACTCCATCCAGTTCAACTACCTGCAGACGATGGTCGATCTGCCATGGGGTACGCAGACCGAGGATAATCGCGACCTGAAACGTGCCCAACGTGTATTGGACCAGGATCACTATGGACTGGAGAAGGTCAAGGAACGTATCCTGGAACACCTCGCCGTGCTCAAGATGCGCGGCGACATGAAGTCGCCCATCCTGTGCCTGTTCGGCCCTCCAGGTGTGGGCAAGACCAGCTTGGGCCGCAGTGTGGCCAAGGCGCTGAAGCGTAAGTATGTGCGCATCTCGCTGGGCGGTCTGCACGATGAGGCCGAGATACGCGGTCACCGCCGCACCTACATCGGCGCCATGCCTGGCCGTATCATATCGGGCCTGCTCAAGGCGGGTTCGGACAATCCGGTCTTCGTGCTGGATGAGATTGACAAGATTTCGTCCGACTTCAAGGGCGACCCGTCATCGGCGCTGCTCGAGGTGCTCGACCCGGAACAGAACGCAACCTTCCACGACAATTACCTCGACGTGGACTATGACCTGTCGAAGGTGCTCTTCATCGCTACTGCCAATGACCTGGGTACCATCGCCCCTCCACTGCGCGACCGCCTGGAGATCATCGACCTGTCGGGCTACATCCTGGAGGAGAAGGTCGAGATAGGTGAGCGCCACCTGTTGCCCAAACAACGTACCGAACATGGATTGGACAAGGTTAAGTTCGCCATCCCCCGCAACACGATGGAGGCTATCGTCGATCGCTACACCCGTGAGAGCGGCGTGCGTCTGCTGGACAAGCGATTGGCCAAGATCATGCGCAAGGTAGCATGGAAGGTGGCCAACGATGAGACTGTGCCTGCCCGCCTGAAACCGGAAGACCTGCAGGAATACCTCGGTATGCCTGACTATGATCCGGACAAGTACGAGGGCAATGACTATGCCGGCGTAGTGACCGGTCTGGCATGGACCTCGGTAGGTGGCACTATCCTCATGGTCGAGTCGGCTCTGTGCAAGGGCAAGGGCGAGAAACTCACCCTGACCGGCAATCTGGGCGACGTGATGAAGGAGTCAGCTGCCCTGGCCCTGCAGTGGGTCAAGTCGAATGCCGACTATCTGGAGATTCCCGAGGAGGTATTCAATAACTATGCGGTCCATATCCACTGCCCCGAGGGTGCTATCCCGAAGGATGGTCCATCGGCCGGTATAACGATGGTCACCTCTCTGGCATCGACCTTCACACAACGTAAGGTGCGTGCCAAGATTGCCATGACCGGCGAGATCACCTTGCGCGGCCGTGTCATCCCTATCGGCGGCGTAAAGGAGAAGATCCTGGCAGCCAAGCGCGCCGGTATCACCGACCTGGTCCTGTGCATCGACAACAAACGCGACGTCGAGGATATCAAACCTGAATACCGTAAGGGCCTCAACTTCCATTATGTGCGCGACGTGCGCGAGGTCATTGACTATGCATTGCTCCCTGACAAGGTGAAGAATGCCAAGAAACTGTTCTAAACTGCGCCCCACGGGGAGGGTAGGAGAGACTCTATGCTACACGACTTAGGTATCATCATGCTCGTGGCAGGCGCCATCAGCCTGCTGTGCAAATGGTTGAAGCAGCCAGTAGTGCTCGGCTACATCGTAGCGGGCCTGTTGGCTGGTCCCTATGTGTGTGGCAGTTCGTGGGTCAATGTGGAGAGCGCCGAGACCTGGGGCCAGGTAGGCGTCATCTTCCTGCTCTTCTCGCTGGGCCTGGAATTCTCGTTCAAGAAACTGCTGCAGATGGGTTCGACGGCCTTCATCGGTTGTATCACCATCGTGGTGGGAATGATGAGCTGCGGTTTCCTGTTGGGCAGACTGATGGGGTGGAACGAGATGAACTCGCTCTTCCTGGGCGGTATGCTCTGTATGTCGTCCACCACAATCGTATTCAAGGCGCTGGACGACCTGGGGCTGCGGCAACAGAAGTTCGCCGGCATCTGCTTCGGCATACTCGTGGTGGAGGACCTCTTCGCCGTCGTGCTGATGGTGTTGCTGGCATCCATTGCGGTCAAACAGCAGTTCGATGGAGGGGAGATGCTGTGGCAGGTCACCAAGTTGGCTGCCTACCTGCTCTTCTGGTTCGTATCGGGCATCACGCTCATACCGACATTACTCAAGCGTTGCCGCCGATACCTCAATGACGAGACCATGACGATAGTCGCGCTCGGTCTGTGCCTGGGCATGGTGCTGCTGGCGCAGAGGGCAGGCTTCAGTGAGGCTTTGGGCGCCTTCGTGATGGGTTCGATATTGGCTGAGACCGTAGAGTGCGAACGTATAGAGCACCTCATGTCGCCCATCAAGAACCTGTTCGGAGCGATTTTCTTCGTCTCGGTGGGCATGATGATTTCGCCCGCTACGTTGGCGGAGTATTGGTTGCCCATCACCCTCATCACGCTGTTGGTCATCGTGGGACAGATCGTCTTTGCCTCGTTGGGCATCGTGCTGTCCGGCCAACCGCTCAAGGTGGCGATGCAGTCCGCCTTTGCCCTGACCCAGGTGGGCGAGTTCGCCTTTATCATTGCCCAGTTCGGCGAGTCGATCGGGGTGATAGAACGGTTCCTCTATCCTGTGGTGGTCGCTGTGTCGGTCATCACTACCTTCCTCACTCCCTACACATTGCGCTTGGCCGAACCGGCACATGCCTGGGTGGAGAAGCACATGCCGCAGACCGTAGCTGGGTGGCTGCAGCGACTGAGCCAGGGTCGCAGTACCGTGACGCAGCAGAGCCTGATGAAGAGCATCCTGCGCAAGGTCGGACTGTCGGTCCTGATCTACATGACGGTGATCATCTTCATCAATATGTTCTACTTCCAGTTCGCTTCGGGCTGGGTCATGGAGATGATCAATGCCCTGTTGCCTGTGGAACTGGCATGGGTGGGCAGGCTCGTGGCGCTCCTGTTACTGCTGCTGGTCCAGTCGCCCTTCATATACAAGATGGTCACCAAGCATCTCAATGCGCCCGAGACACATCGGCTGTGGCACGATGGCTCGTACCGCCGTGCCTCGCTCGTGGCACTCTTTGTGGTCCGTCTGCTGCTGGGTGTCGCTGTGATTATCTTCTGCATCGGACAGTTGTTCAATCTGACCATGGGCGTGCTCATCGCCCTGGCTATCCTGTCGGTGGTGGCTATGCTCATGTCCAAGAAAATCCACCGTCAGTCCTCGTTCATCGAGCGTCGTTTCATGGACAATCTCTCTGCCCGTCAGCGCGAGAAGGACAAGAACCGCGCCGTGCGCAAGGAACTGGAAGATGCACTGCTGTCGTACGACCTCCATCTGGCTGACTTCGAATTGGTTGCTGAATCTATTTATTGCGGTCGCCGACTGATGGACCTGGACCTGCGCCGCACCTGTGGCGTGAACATAGTGCGCATCGTGCGCGGAGGTCTGAACGTCAATATCCCTGGCGGACATGAACGGCTCTATCCCCATGACCGCATCGTGGTGGCTGGGTCCGACCAGCAGATTGCCCGTTTCCAGCAGTTGCTCGACCAGGCTGCCCAGCAGGGCGCCGAACTGATAGTCAGTCAGGAACTCAACGACCGACGGACTCCGGTCTCGCTCGAGCAGTTGGTCGTTACTGCCGACATGCCTTTCTGCGGCAAGTCATTGGCTGAATCCCGCATCCGTGAGACGGCTCAATGTGCGGTGCTCGGCATTGAGCGGGATGGCGTCACGCAGATGAACCCCGCTTCGACCGAGTTGCTCCAGGAGGGCGATACCCTCATCCTGGCAGGCGAATCGGACCAGATTCAGAAATTGGTGTAAAATCCCTTTTAACTACCCTTTCACTCCCCTTTTTACTCCCCTTTCCCTCCCTTCAATGTAGATTGTATCGTCCCTTTCACTCCCTTTTTACTACCCTTTCACTCCCCTTTTATCACCTTTTAAAATACCCTTCCCCTTCTTTCGAAAGTTGAGAATTATTAAGCTAAAATTGTATATATTTAATCAATAGAGGCAAAAACATGACTATCAAACAGAGAAAAGTGTTAAAAGTTTTGTAATTTATAAAAAAAAACTGTATCTTTGCCGCGTATTTATTATATAATAAAGCTATTAAAGCATTCATAGTCAAAAGGTATTCCGAACAGGAAAAATGTAACCAGGAAATTTGTTATGTTGCGTGCTTTTGTCTGGAGGTGCTTTAGGACAATGGGTTAGAGTACATGAAGAAAGAAAACTGCATAAATTGTGTATCCCGTTAATTGTCTGTTGGCTTGGAAGGTATTTGTTATATAGCCCAGTTTGATTTGTATAATAGCTTCATTGCATTAGGCTGTATGCAGATGCATAAAGAATTAACCGATTCTAAACAATAACCATTTTTATATCATGTTTGTCAGAAAAACCGTATTGTCATTACTTACAATGGCAGCCGTCGTGCCCGCCTTGGGCGCTGACATTGTTGCCTTCCCCGGCGCTCAGGGTTGGGGACGTTGGGCCAAGGGTGCGCGTGCATCTTCCAGCCCTACAGTGTATCATGTGACTAACCTCAATGACTCTGGTACCGGTTCACTGCGCGATGCAGTGTCGCAGAGCAACCGCATTGTCGTCTTCGACGTGAGCGGTGTAATCAAGATTTCCAGCCGTATGACGTTCGCCAGCAATCTCTATGTAGCAGGTCAGACTGCTCCTGGAGAGGGCATCACTGTCTATGGCAATGGCGTTTCGTTCTCGGGCGCATCGAACATCATCTGCCGCTACCTGCGTGTCCGTATGGGACATGGCGGAGATTCGGGCAAGGACTGCGCCGGTATATCGAACGGCACCAACATGATCTTCGACCACTGCTCCTTCTCTTGGGGCCTGGACGAGACCTTCTCCATCAATCCCGATGGTAAGGGCGATTTGTACAATATTACCCTGATGAATACCATCATCGGCCAGGGCCTGATGACGCACTCGGCAGGCGGTCTGATGCAGGCTGATTCCATCACTCTGTTCCGCAACCTTTACATCGACAACTCTACCCGTAACAACAAGATCAAGGGCATCAACCAGTATGCTAACAATGTGGTTTACAACTGGTCCAACGGTGCTTACATCATGGGTGGTGACTCCGAGGGTTCGTCGTACGTCAATATCGAGAACAACTGTTTCATCAACGGTCCTTCGACTGGTGCTTCGGCCAATGGTTTTACGGGCGCCAATGCCAATTTCCATTGCTACGGTGTTGATAACTGGCAGGACAATAACAAGGACGGTGTCTATGACCCATACGAGATGACCAACTACTCGGCATCGGACCATCGTACTACCGATCCATACGACTATCCAGAGTTGGAACTCTATCCGGGCAACCAGCTCATCGAACTGAATATTCCTACTGTAGGCGCCTCGTTGCCATACCGCGACCAGAGCGACTGCTACATGATCGACGAACTGATGTCGTTCGGTACTGCAGGTGCGCTCATCAGCAACGAGGAGGCACTCGCTATCGGCAGCCCCTCTACCTGGACATGGTGGTCGGGCTCAAAACCGACTGATACGGATGGCGACGGTATGCCCGATGCATGGGAGGATGCCAACGGTACGGACAAGACCAAGGATGATGCTACTGTGGTAGCTGCCAATGGATACCTCAACATCGAGAACTACATCAACTCCATCACTGCCGATGACCGCCAGTACTTCCTGCGCCAGCCCATCACCCTGGGCACATCGGCCACTACCACTTCGACCATCTCGCTCTCATGGCGTGACTATACTTATGCTGAGCAGGGCTTTGCCGTCGAGGTTCAGCAGGCGGACGAGAGCTGGCTGGAGGTAGGCCGCACCGAGGCAGGTGCCACATCGTATGTGGTCAGCGGCCTCAATCCTGGTTCGGCTTACAATATCCGTGTCCGTGCCTTCGGCGAGAATGATGGCGCCGAGCAGTATTCGGACTATGCAACGGGTACGTTCAAGACCCGTCCGGTCGAGGTCGGCATCATCGACATTGATTCCTATGTAGCTGACGTGACCAACAGCGTGAAGGTCGATTCGGGCCAGAAGTTGTTGCTCCATACCGATGACGTCCTCAACTATGTGCTGGAGTCCAGCATCCGTCCTGCATCGGTTGTCGCTACGGGCAAGGGTGTCATCACCGTCACAGGTGCTGCTATCGCCGATTCGGCTTCGGTCAATAAGGGCGATGCAGGTACGCTCATCCTCAACAATACCAATGAGTATCTCTGCGCTACCGTGCTGCACGAGGGTGTCCTGGCTTTCAACAGCATTGCCAATGGCGGTGTGGCTTCGGCTATCGGTGCCTCGCAGGAGTATGCTCAGAACTGGGTAATGGACGGCGGTATCTATCGTTATACCGGTTCGTCGGCTTCGACCAACCGTTCTGCCCGTCTGATGAACCCCACCACGCTCGAGATTGCCAATGGTGCTACACTCACCATGAACGGTGTGATTGAGGGCGAGGGTGACAATCAGGATATGACCTTCGCAGGCAATGGCCAGATTACCGTCGGCACTACCTCTCTGTTCGGATATACTGGTACGACAACCGTTTCGGGCGGTACACTCTACCTCTCTTCTACAGATATCTCCAAGAACGGTATCGGCTCATCGTCCAAACTGATTCTGGCAGGCGGTACGCTCAAGACCAAGGGCGAGTCAAGCAACTACGAGACCTATTCCTTCCCAATCGAAATGCAGGAGGGTACCTACAGCTGCTTTGCTCCTAACCGCAACTGCTATATCAAGAACAAACTCACTGGCGCAGGTACTCTTGAGGTGGTTATCCCATATCTGCGTGAGTACTTCGATGCGGATGTAACCGAATTTACGGGCAAGATTGTTGCCAATGGTACTGACACCAGCGACAAGGCGTCGATGTTCATGCCAAGTGGTTCTACATTCAATATGCCCAATACTCAGGTCGAACTGCAGGGTACTGCAGTCATGGCTATCTGGGGTACCAATGGTACGGGTTATATCGGTGGCTTGTCTGGATCATCGGGTACTCGCCTGGTCGGTTCGAGCAAGAATACCAAGGGCTTTACTGCCAGCTGGAACATCGGTGGTGCTAATTCCGACGAGGAGTTCTACGGCTCTATCAGCGACCTGCCAGCAGGCCTCAACAGCGCATACAACGGTACAGTCAATATCACCAAGGAGGGTACCGGTATCTGGCGCCTGTCGGGTGCCAATACCTATTCGGGTGCAACTATCGTCAAGGGCGGTCAGCTCATCGTGAACGGCAGTCACTCGGGTGGAACATATACCATTATGTCCGATGCTGTATTGGCTGGTAAGGGCTCAATTGCCAAGGGTACGGTCACCATTCAGAGCGGTGCTACCCTGCAGGCAGGCGATACCCTCGTATCGGCCCACACTCTGACCCTGGGCGGAACAGTCAATCTGCAGACCGGTTCTACAGTCGTTGTTCCTGTCAGCTACTACGGCGAGAGTGTCAAGAGCAACAGCTTGTCTATCTCGACGCTCAATATTGCAGAGGGTGTGACCCTTCAGTTGGACCTGACCCGAGTAGAGGGTACATTGCCGCTCAATTCCTATATCCAGGTATTTGATGGCGTGGGTACGGTCAATGGTACTTTCGACGTGCTTGAGCCTGCTACTCCTGGTGGAGACTACAAGTGGGATATGAGCCGTCTCTATACCGATGGTAAGGTTTATGTGCGCGATGCAAGCTTCAATGCTGACGACGTTATCTACAAGGAGGGTAGCTGGTTCGACGAGACGCTCATCGACGATGCTGGTTACTATTGGTTCAACGAGACCAACAGTGCTACTACCGATGCTATGATTGCCGATGGCGCTATCCAGTTTGATGCCAATGGCAAGGCCTCATCTGCTCCAGCCTATACCAATGCCTCTTCTACCCATACGGGCGGATTGAAGATGTCTGGCACTACCGCTGAGATTATCTTCAAGTGCGACAGCAAGTTCATGAGTGCCAAGTTCTCGTTCTTCCGTGCTGGTTCTGCCGATATGGCGGGTGTGGTTTATGCTTCGAAGGACGGTGAGAACTGGACCAAGATCGGTACCATCTCTGGTGCTGCCAAGACTGAGGTCGAGATTGATTTCTCCGAAGCTTTCTCTGGTCAGGAATATACCTATATCAAGTTGACCAATTCTACAACGGCTGTACTGTATGTGCAGGGTGCTGCCATCACTTACGAGAAGATGGTTTCGGGCATTGATCAGTTGTCTGCCCCAGCTGCTGAGGCTGAACGCTACGATCTGCAGGGCCGTCTGGTGGGCTCTCAGGCTACAGGACTCTCGGTAGGAGAGGGCCGCGTCAGCCTGCGTCGTTGATACTGAAAAAAGGAAGTCTGGACTGCCTGTGGGGGTAGTCCGGATTTTCTGGTTATAGTCGATATAGATGCTATAGATGCTATAGAAACTATAGAAGCTATAGAAACTATAGAAACTATAGCAACTATAGCAACTATAGAAACTATAGCAACTATAGAAACTATAGAAACTATAGCAACTATAGAGACTATAGCAACTATCTTTACTATCTAACCTTTATATCATTCCCCTACGAATATATTTATTTTCTAATAAGACTCAAATTTTATGACAAGACAGACACTAGTGCAGATTGGAGCAGGATTGTCGCTCTCTGTGGTCATGTCGCTTTCCCTGGTTTCATGCCAGGATGACATCAGCGACGACAGCCACTACCAGAGCCCCGATTTCCTTGCTGGCAATGCGTTAGAAGTGTTGCAGCAGTCGTTCGACGGTCACACGTTCGAGACTTTCCTGCGAGGCGTAGAGTTGATTGGCTACAATGACATTGTTGATAGTCAGATTCTCACGGTCCTGGCGCCTACAGACGAGGCTTTTGCTCAGTTCCTCAAGGAGAAAGGCTACGCTTCGATAGATGAAATGTATCAGGCAGATCCAACTTATACCAATCAGGTCATTACTTATCACCTCCTGTATTATGCTATGGACTGGGATAAGATGACCAATTTCCGTCCTGAAGAGGGCGATGGAGCTACCGAAACGGAGCGTGCTGTACGGGCAGGTATGTTTAACCGTTTCCGTACCCGTTGTGTAGAGGATACTGTGCACGTCAAGAATACCAATCCCGAGATTGAGGACTCTATCCTCACTGTCGTACACTATGACCGTTACCTCACGGTGTTCTCCGAGCAGATGTTTGCCACTCTCGGCATTGATGCTGCCAGCAACTACAACTATTTCTTCCCCAATACAGAGTGGAATCCCAAGCATCTTGCCAATGGTTTCAATGTCATGAATGCAGCTGTGCTCGATACTGTAGCTGTTGTTACGGACAATGGTTATCTCTATCACATCGATCATGTCATTGAGCCTGCTGGTACCCTTTATGAGGAGATTTCTTCTCGTTCCAACTATCAGTTGATCAAGAAACTGTTCGATGCTTACAAGGATTATACACTTGATGAGGTTGAGACCAGTAACCGTGGTTACAATTCATACTATCCTTATTTCAAGGGATTGGATAAATCCAATTCGGATAAATTCAATATTGCTTCTGAATGGGCTTCGACCTCTTATCTCAGTTTTGCTACCAATTGTTTCCACTCAACCAATCTCTTTATCCCTACGGACGAGGCGCTCAACCGCATCTTCTCCCAGTATTGGGAGACAGGTTGTGGTTATGATTCGGTCATGGGGCTCAACAAGCTTATACAGAGCATTCTGTTGCGCGAGTGCATCGGTTATATCACATACGGAACGGACTATGCAACCTCCTATATGTGCTATCCCGACTATCTGCGTCAGGGCAATGCCACCTCTTATTTCGGCACAAAGTTGCAGATTGATCCATCTACTTTCGACGCCAACTTGCTTTGCAACAATGGTGTGATTTATGGTTCGACCACGATGAATCTGCCAGGAGTGTTCAACAGTGTTGCAGGTCCTGCATTCAAGAATGTTGCCTATCTGCCTTACCTCTATGCGCTCGATGGTGCCGAGATGTTGTTGTCTCTTTCTTCACAGGAGTCCGACTTCATCGCACTTATCCCAGATTCCTCTCAGTTCGCTCATTCCGATCCAGCCATGCGACTCTTCAGCACTTCTGCATCGGGTACGACCGAGTATAGTCTGCAGCAGTGGAATGACGAGTCGGGAGACTATGTCCAGATGGGTTCTTCCAACATGCTTGACATGGTCAATATGAATACCTCTACATCGGCGCAGGAACTCAAGACCAAGGGCACTCAGGTAGTCGAGACCAATGTATCGTTCAACTATTGGTATATCAAGGATGGTCAGATTACGACCAATGCACTCTTCAACCAGCAGCTCAACCCATCATTCAATGGTCAGATCTGGGCATCGTTCAAGGAGATTACTCCCTATACGAGTGGTGGCAACTGGAGCAATGGTAAGGCCTACTCTTACTCATATCCCAGTGTCTTCATGCCTGAGTCTTCGACCAGCCTTGAGAAGGAGTTGTCTCAGAACAACGACCGCAACTATCCATACTATTGTTTCGTGCAGTTGTTGCAGAAGGCTGGCCTTGTGGATGAAGGAAAATTCAGCGGTATGTTGACTCTGGCCGACGGCACCCAGTCTCCTCGATTCTTCGCCATCATTCCGACCAATGATGCTATCAAGGATTCGCTCCAAACCTTGCCAGGTTGTGCTAAGCTTAAGATAGACGAGACTACCTATGCCATTACAGGTTCTGCTACCAAGACTACTTTGTCCAAGTATCTGTTGAGCTATTTCGTCGTGTCCTCCAACAACGTCTTCACCTCTTATCCCTATTTAGGTTCGACGTGCAATGGTACTTTCCAGACTGCAGGTTCATACAATCTCAATATCTCGGACAATGGCGACAACCTTTCTGTCAACTTCATTGCCAATTCGGATGAGCCTGAGGGCAATTCCGTGCAGTTGGTCAGCAAGTATGATTATCTGCCGTTTGCTTTCAGTGACGGTGCCTTCCAGTTGATTGATACAGTTCTCAAGTAACCGCCTTTCAGGCATTGAGCCTGTTGAGTGTTAAATAACAACCGAATATGAAAATTCAAAGATATATATTATCGCTGATTATGACATTGGCAGTCTCTTGTGCCATGGCCCAGAACAAGACCATCATCGGTGTTGTGATGGAGGATGGTATCAATGAGCCTATCTACGGAGCCAACGTCATTGTGCTCAATCAGCAGAACCGTACTTTGACCGGTACAACCACCGATCTGGACGGTAATTATGTGCTGAATGTGCCTGCAGGCAAGAACCTGCGCATTCAGTTCTCTTTCATTGGCCTCAAGTCGCAGGTCTTTGATTACACGGGTCAGACCAAGATTGACGTGACGCTCGTGTCCGACTCGAAGATGCTCTCGGACGTCGAGGTCGTACAGAAGGCCATCACCCGTTCTGAGCTCGGTCTTACCGAATTGCAGCAGACTTCATCTTCGCAGAAGGTCCAGATGTCCGAACTCACCGAAGTGGCTCCTGTTTCCTCTATCGAGGAGGCTTTGCAGGGTCAGATGGCAGGTGTGGACATCGTCCTGGGTGGTGATCCGGGTGCCAAGTCAAGCATCCGCATCCGTGGTGTCTCCACGTTGTCGTCATCGGCCGAGCCTCTGGTCGTCATCGACGGAATTCAGACCACGGTCTCTTTCGGCGACGATTTCTCTTTCTCCGATGCTAACGAGGATGACTTCGGCGCTCTCTTGAATATATCTCCAGCAGATATCGAGTCTATTGAGGTCCTCAAGGATGCCGCTGCTACCTCTATCTATGGTACAGCAGGTGCCAATGGTGTATTGCTCATCAATACCAAGCAGGCCTCACGTGGCAAGACTACGTTCACCTTCAGCAACAAGACCAGTATCAAGGAGGAGCCTGCTACCATTCCTTTGCTGGATGGCAAGCAGTACATCTCCATGATTGAGGATGCCATCTGGAATGCAGCCAATGCCAAGGGCCTCTCTAATGCTACAGCTGAGTTGGCTCTGTTGTTCAATACCATGGAGCTGCTTCGCAATCCATCCTATCGCTATTATGACGAGTACAACGTCAATACCGATTGGCTCAGCGAAGTGCGTCAGAACGCCTGGTCCATGGATAATAACCTCAGCATGAGCGGTGGTGGTGACAAGGCTACCTATCGTATGTCGTTCGGTTTCCTGAATGATATAGGTACGACCATTGGTACTGCTTCCAAGCGTATTACTGCAGGTGCCAAGATTACCTACAAGTTCTCCGACCGTTTCCGCATCATCACCGACCTCTCTTATGTGGACAATGACAAGGATGCCAATGCCGTAGAGAATGTCCGTGCGATGGCTCAGTCCATGATGCCTAACCAGAGTCCATACCTGATCAATGAGGATGGTACCCGTTCTGATTCTTACTTTACCCCTAATAGCAATTTCCAGGGAAGTTTCACTGAAATTAAAGACAATAAGGGTAAGACAGTCTTCAATCCAGTTGCCATGGCCAAGGAGTCATTCAAGAAGACCCGCGAACGCAACGAGAAGATTACCATCAACTGGGAGTACAAGGTTCCGTTGCAGGAGCAATGGCATCGCCTCACATACACCGGTTATGTCAATATGAACATGAAGACCTCTACCACCAAGCTCTTTGTGCCACAGAGTGCTACGGGTGTGTTGTGGACCGATTCCTATGCCAACCGTTCGCAGGAATCGACCAGCGATGCCTTCTCACTGCAGCTCTACAACAAGTTCCTCTATATCGCTACGCTTGCCGAGAAACACAATCTCGTTGTGACTGGTATTTTGCACAGTATTTCAACCCGTTCTTCATCTTCGAGCAACATCACCTATGGCAATGTCTCGCAGAATTTGAGCGATGTGAGTGTCGGTTCGGTAGTAGCAGATACGGATAGCGGTGAGTCCGAAAACCGTTCGGTACGATTCACAGGTAGTGCTACATATACATACGACAACCGATATGTCTTCACTTCCACTGTTACGGAGGAGGGTAACTCCTCGATGGGACGCAATCGCCGATTCGGTGCTTTCCCATCGTTCGGTGCTTCGTGGAACTCGGAGAAGGAGCACTTTATGGAGGACTTCGACTGGCTGACCACCGGTAAGCTTCGTGCTTCGTTGGGTTGGTCAGGTCGTGCTCCAAGTTCAGGTTACGCCTACATGGGTGCCTATACCGCCCTTGGTACATACGGTACGATGAGTGCGGTTGCACCTTCACGTATGCAGCTTGACAAACTCAAGTGGGAGACCAAGCGCGAGTGGGACCTCGGTTTCGACTTGCTCTTCAAGGATCGTTATGGCGTCACATTTGATTACTATGACAACTATACGACAGACTGTTTGATGGAGAAAGTGTCCATCCCATCTTCGACAGGTTACTCTCAGCTCAAATGGATGAATTCCGGCGAGATGTCGAACAAGGGTTACGAGATTCGTTTTGACGTCGAGGCTTTCCGCAACAAGATGTGGTCTGTCAAGGTCAGCGCCAATGCTGCCCGCAATATCAACAAGGTCGAGTCATTGCCTACCAACTGGTCCACCGAGAATTATACCTTCGATAATGGCAATTATGCTGTACGTATCTTGGAGGGAGACCCAATCGGTTCTTTCTATGGCTACAAGTATCTGGGTGTATATCAGAATACCGAAGATACCTACGCCTACGATGCAGAGGGCAACGTGATGCACGACTTCAACGGCGATGTAGTCCGCATGAAGAATGGTACTACCCAGGTATATGCCGGCGATGCTAAGTATGAGGATATCAATCACGATGGTGTCATCGACGAACAGGATATCGTCTATCTCGGCAATTCTAACCCAATCCTGACTGGTGGTGGTAACCTGAATGTACGTTATGGCAATACCAAGACCGATTTCGGACAGTTCTCATTTACCGTCAACTGTAACTTCCGTCTGGGTCAGAAGGTCATCAACTCTGCACGTATGAACCTCGAGTCTATGTACGGCTCGGGCAACCAGAGTACAGCCGTTCTGCGCCGTTGGCGTAAGGAGGGTGATGATACCGATATCCCACGTGCTTTGTATAACATGGGTTACAACTACCTCGGTTCAGACCGTTTCGTTGAGGATGCCTCTTACTGCCGCATCAAGACTCTGTCTCTCTCCTGGGCTATGCCTAAGCGCTGGATGGAGCGTGTCGGATTCAACACTTGCTCGGTCTTCGTCACCGGTTATGATCTCTTTACTTTCACCAGTTACAAGGGACAGAATCCTGAAGTCTCATTGCCATCCAAGCCTACCAAGTTGGTTACAGACGGCAGTACCACCCCAGTCAGCAAGCGTTTCTGCTTCGGTGTAAATCTTAACTTCTAACGTATAACGAATGCTTTAATTATGAAAATTAAGAATATTTCTAAAGTAACTTTGTTTTCGATGGCACTGTCGTTATCGTTGACAAGTTGCAATGATTGGTTGGACCTCCGTCCTAACAACGAGCAGGTCACCGACGACTACTGGCAGAGCAAGGAGGATGTCGAGGCTGTTGTCGCTTCCGGTTACTATTATATGCGTACGGCTGTACCTTATGTCCTGTCATGGGGCGAATTGCGAGGCGGCAATTTCTACAATCTGGGTACAGCTTTTGCCGCCAGCAAGATGCAGGATTTCGACATGCAGCAGAACAATGAAATGTGTGATTACTCCAAGCTGTATCAGGTTATCTCGATGGCAAATTCTGTCCTTGACTATGCGCCCGATGTCCAGGGTATAGACGATACCTATTACAATGCAATGATGCAGTCGCACCTGTGCGAAGCCTATTTCCAGCGTGCTTGGGCGTACAGTATATTGGTCAAGAACTGGAAGGAGGTGCCCCTCATCACTTCGGCCTACGTCAATGATGATGCCGAGTTGAGTGTGCCCAAGGCTTCGGAGAGCGAGATTATTGCTCAGATCAAGGCGGACTGTATGGCCGCCCTTGCGACAGGCGCTGCCAAGGCTACCTACGAGGAGGATTGGCAGACCAAGAGTCGTGCTACCAAATGGGCCCTCTATGCTGTTATGGCCGATATCTGTCTCTGGAATCACGAGTATGACGAGTGTGTCAAGTATGCTGATTTGATACTCAATGCTTCCGATGCATTGCGTCCTGCATTTATCTCCGAGACCTCCAAGTGGTTTGAGATTTTCTGCCCTGGCCTCAGCAATGAGTCTATCTTTGAGCTCTACTGGAGCTATGCTGACGAGGCTACGAACAACAACTTCGCATCACGCTTCCCGGTTGCCGGTACAATTACTGGTTCTTCGACAGGTAACTTTAATTTCACTCAGGCAGCTACGGATGATATGATTGAAGAGACTACAAATGTGGTTGTCAATACTGGAGTTGCGTCTGGTCGAATCGGTCGTATGTACTTGGCTTCCTATTATGGCAGCACCTCTGCTCCAGCATTGTGGAAGTATCGCGGAACAGAGGTCGAGGATGTTGCTACAGTGCGTACCTCTACCAACAATGATGCCAACTTTATTCTGTATCGAGTAGCCGATGTGATGCTGATGAAGGCTGAGGCGCTCGTCATGAAGGGCCAGTCGTCATGGGCTGAGGCTGTCGGACTCATCAACCAGATTCGTAAGCGTGCCGGTTTGGCCGAGCTGGCTTCGACCGACGATGATATTGCTGCTATGGACCAGGTGTCGCTCCTCACCGAAGTGATGCACCAGCGTAGCATGGAGTTCCTGGGCGAGGCTCATCGTTGGTATGACTTGCTCCGCTTGGCTCGCTATGACAAGAAGTTTGCCCCAAGTGGCACGGTCGAGGATGCAGAGGGTCTTGCCTACGAGGCATACAAGAGCAATTTCGGCGAAGACGATGCTCAGTACAAGAGTATGGCTATGTCCATCATCATCGAGGCCAATGAGACTACCTCCGATGATCAGCTCAAGTCTGTCCTGCAGAACTCATGGGCATGGTACTTGCCTCTGCCAGAGAGTGATATTAACTCAAGTAATAATGTATTGGTTCAGAATCCTTATTACAAGAATTATTGATTATGAAAAATTTATTGAATATGTTCAGTAAGGCTTCGGTCCTGGCACTGCCTCTGTGTCTCGCATGCTTTGCCTCCTGTGATGAGGATATCTGGAAACTCAAGGATGACTCCGAGGGCGCGTATGTCCTCACTGAGGGTCTGCCTGCTGCCTCAATGCTCGAAGAGTATGAGAAGTTCACCGAGTGGGTCAATGTACTCCGTTATTCAGATACTTACAGTGTGCTCAATTCCATGAACGATGGTTCGGGTACAGCACATACTTTCACCATCTTTGCTCCGACCAATGAGGCTCTCCAGTCCTACTATCAGGAGAAGGGCGTGACGGGCATCGAGCAGCTCGGTGTTGACTATGCCGCAGCATTGGTCAAGACGATGGTCTATGATGGTGACTCGCTCAAGTTGACCGAGCTGTTTACAGCCGACGTTGACTCACTCCAGTACAAGAGTGAATCCGACGAGTATCTTTATATCAAGGTCGATACGACTGGCGGCTTCTCCCTGACCAGTCAGTCTGTGAGCGATGCCAAGCACATTTCGCGTAACTATATCGAATGTTCGAACGGCTTTGTCTATACAGCCGATGGCGTGTTGAGCCCACTGGTCGAAACTGTCTATGAACGCGTCGCATCGTCGAGCGGGTTCTCTATCATGACTGCAGCCCTGCAGGCTACGGGTTATGACCAGCGCTTGTCGGTTGTTGCCGATACGACCTATGTGCTGGGTGCCCGTCATATCACCAATTATTACTATACTCTGCTCAATGTGTCGGACCAGACATACGCAGACAATGGTATCAATTCGCTCGATGACCTGAAGAGTGCCCTGCTCGCTCGCAGCAGCACACCCGAGGTGGGTGCGGACTCCTTGCTCAAGCAGTATGTGCAGTATCACCTGTTCGATGCTTCGTACAATACTGCCAGCCTCACGCAGATGGTAGGTGTTGATACGGTGCGCATTTGGGGCTCCATGGCGCCCAATCAGATCATGATGATCAGCCGCTCCATCCAGGGTATCACCACGTCGTTGGCAGCTGACAGTACTGAGGTTGCCGATACCACCTATGTGTATTACTTCAATACGGACGACATTGCGAACCAGACTCTGGTGCTCAATTCCGCTCAGTTGTGCAAGAATGGTTATGTGCACGAGGTTAAGGGCTGGTTGCCAGTTTACGAACCTAAGCAGACTACAGTCGTCTGGGATTTGGCGGACTATTCGGAGGTGCGCAATCTCTGTCTGAAGAATGAGATTACCTATCAGCCTGCCGAAGCTGTGAATACTGAGAGTAAGATTGATTTGTCGTCGCTCTCCAGCTTTACGGTTGTTGATGGCAATGATGGTAGTGCTAATAGTTCTTACTCATCATTCTGTTACGTGACCTGCAAGTCTAACTTGAAGAATTGTCTCAATTTGGACCGAGTCGTGTTGAATATGGGTTATTTAGGATCAGTTTCAATGAATACTCCAACGCTTGTCAAGGGCAAGTACAAGGTAACCATTTCTATGGCATATCTGACCGATCACACTATCCTCCGTACCTGCAATGGTACCAAGGGTGGCATGATGCGCGTATGGATTGACCTGCCTACCTCCGACTACGCTCCTACCACCGATGAGTGGGAGAAGTATCACAAGTTGGATTGTGCTCCCTATACAACCATTACCAAGTCGTTGCCTGGTGTCTATGAGGCAGTGCTCTATGATGAGATTGAGTTTACCGAGACTGCAAGTCACTCGTTCAAGTTCGTCATCATGGATCCTGCAGCTTCGACCAGTTCGAAGTTCAGTCTCCAGTTTGATGCTATAACCTTTACCCCAATCGAATAATATATGAACAAGTTATTATATTTAGGTGTCGCTGCTCTGCTCGTAGCAGGCTGTGGCAATCTGGAGGATGATGATTACTTCACCTCCAGTACGGTAAGTAATAACAATGCAGATATACAATCGACCGACCAGACCGTTGCAGCCTATATTCAGGGCCGCAGTGACCTGTCCCAGATGAGTGCACTCTTCGAGCAGCAGGGCATCTATGAGCAGATGCCTACCTCGGGCGAGTTGCATACCGTCCTCGTGGTGGTCGATGACAACTACTCTGCACCTGAGGCTGACGAGGCTGAGAAGGTGGCCAAGAGCCATGTGACCAATATCTCGGTTTCTCCTTCACGACTCAATGACGAAGACCGTCTGCTCATGTGGCACAACAAGTATGTCACCGTATCGCTGGACGAGGAGGCCGAGGCTGGCAATGTAATCGGTCACATGCTCTTCAACAGTTCTACCCTCGAGCAGGTTATCAAGGCGAAGGATGGTTTCATCTATGTCATCAGCGACATGATTGTCACTCCAACCTCTCTTCAGGACTATATCAATGGTCTGGATGATGAGAAGTACAGCCGTTTCAAGTCGATGGTCACGACCTCGGGCGGTCAGGAGTTTGACAAGGCCAATTCCAAGGCAGTCGGCATTGATGCCAATGGTAATACCATCTACGACTCTGTCTTCATTTATACCAACGAGTTCTTTGATGCCAAGAACTTCGACCTGTCGAGCGAGGCTCTCAAGGCTACCATGTTCGTGTTCCGCGACGAGGTGATTGAGAAGGCGCTCACTGAAGCCAAGGCCAAACTGCACGACTGGGGTTATGACCACAAGATGCAGTTGCTACGCAATGGTTCGTACGACAGTCTCTATGTCGGTTATACCAGTGACGAGGATCTCGAGAAGTGGATTCTGGAGGCTGCTTTCTACAGCAAGACTTATACCGCAGCTGACCTGCGCAGTGAGGACAATCAGAGCATCAAGTCTATCTACGATCGTGTATGGCGCAATGACGTGCAGACGCTCGACCTGGACAACCCCGTCTCTCTCTCCAATGGTGTAGCATACGAGGTCAAGGAATTCCGCATCCCTAACAACCGTCTCATCTATCGTCTGCACGAGGAGTTCAATGTCTATGAGAAGTGTGATGCCGACCAGAAGGCGCTCTATTTCAAGAGTGAGAACCTCGGTACATTTGCAGTGAAGAGCAACGAGGTTGCACCATGGACACCACTCTCGGGTGTATGGCCAGCGCATGGCAACAGCCCTCTGACCTGCAAGGTGGCAGACAATACCGTCGAGCACTATCAGATGGACTATACTCCTGTTTACAGCCGTCCTAATGCAGATGGTGGTTACGATGTGCATGTCCTGATGGTTCCACCAGGAACGTACCGTATGGCAATGGGCTTCAAGCAGAACAACCCTGCCATGAGTGTACAGTTGATTGCGGTCGATGAGGCTGGTGATCAGTACGATTGTGCCGAAGCTGTTAGTCTGGCATTGTCGGATGGTTCTACTACCTACCATTATGACCGTGGTGCTACACTCTCCAACCGTTTGCCCGAGTATTACGACGTCAACGATACCCGTTTCGACGAGACCCTCAAGAGCAAGTATGGTTACTACTGGACCGATGGTGGTCCTGTCTATACCGAGGTCGAGGTTCCGGATGTGAATGGTGATGGCAAGGCTGTGCAGCTGCTCATCCGCATGATAGGAGAGAATGGCAAGAGCGCCGGTACCCTGACTTTCAATCACTGGTGTCTGCGTCCAACAGAGAACAACTATTGATACTTTCTCTAATCAGCAGTATTGATATATACAACTATTCAAACGTATGAATACTATAAAATATATTTTGTGTAGCGCTGCTCTCTGTGCTTCGGTTGCCTCGGCACATGAGACATATTCGGTGAGCGGTGTGATACTCGATGACCAGAAGCAGCCTGTGGCTGGGGCAGTAGTCTCCGCTCTGGGTCATGCCATGGTTCGTACAGACAGTGTCGGCGCCTTCAGCATGCAGGGTGTGGCCAAGTGGGCCACCGTCCGTGTGCAGGCTCAGGGCTTCTACAATAAGGAGATCCGCGTACAGGGAGATATACAGAATGCAACGGTTTTCCTCATCGCGCAGGATAGCCGTGAATATAACCAGACTCTGGTCACCGGTATCGGCGAGAACATCGAGGGCGTGGAGAACTCCAACGGTGTGATCAATGTTGCCAAGAAGGACTTCTCGCTCGGCGCTGTGACTCTGGACAAGGCGCTGCAGGGCAAGATGACTGGTCTGCAGGTGGTACAGAAGAGCGGTATGACGGGCGAGGGCTCGAACCTCTCTGTCCGTGGCATCCGCAGCTTCATCGCCGAGACCAATCCGCTCATCGTCATCAACGGTGTGCCCTACATGCCCGATGTCAAGGAGAGTCAGCTCATCCGTGGCTACAGCCGTAGCCTCTTCCAGACCATCAATCCGCAGGATATTGCCAATGTCACGCTCCTGACGGGTGCCCAGGCCTCAGCATGGGGCTCGATGGGTTCCAATGGTGTGCTGCTCATTGAGACAGATGGAGCCAAGAGCGACAATGTCGATACCAAGGTAACCTTCACTGGCAGTTTCGGCACCAACTGGCAGAACAACCAGTTGCCGCTCATGAATGCCTCCGAGTACAAGTCGTACCTGAGTGACATCGCCATGGACTACTATGACAATGACATGGGTGCTTTCTTCTCGGACTTCGGTTTCATGTCCAGCCCTTCAGCCAATATGGCACACCTCTATGCCTTCGATACCGACTGGCAGGATCAGATATACGACAACTCGGCTACGCACGACTACCTTTTCCGTGTGGAGGGTGGTGACGCTATTGCCAAGTACGATATCTCGCTCGGTTACACCGGCGATCAGGGTGTCATCAAGGATACCAAGAGTGACCGCTTCCATGCACAGATCAATGCCAATGCCTTGATCAGCAAGACATGGGAGATCAATGCCAACGTCAACCTGACTTACCTCAATGGTCAGTATCAGGAGCAGGGCTACAGCCTGGAGACCAATCCACTGCTCGCAGCCTACCGTCGTGCGCCTATCCTGTCGCCCTACCAGAGCAGCAAGATTCCGTCGGAAGATGGCTCTTATGCCTTGATCAACAAGTATTCGAGCTACTACATGGGTTCGATCACCAATACCGACTTCATCGTCTCGAACCCACTCTCAATAGTCAATACGGTCGATGGTTCCATCCATCAGTACGACATGAATGCACGTGCACAGGTGCTCTATCATCCTATTAATGACCTGACCCTGGGCGTCAGTCTGGGACTCTACACCAACTTTGACAAGGAGAAACTCTTCGTGCCTGGTATCAACAATTCCGACATCGTGCCTCGTTTCGACAACTACGGTGAGGCGGACAATACGGTTCAGGTAGGAGAGGGTACAGTCTATAACTTCTACTACGAGGCTCATGCACAGTACAACCACACATGGGACATGGTACATAAGCTCAATGCCCGTGCCGGGTTCCAGGTAGTTAAGTCCGAGACTGAGTACGATATGGCTACCGGCCGCAACACGCCGAGTGACTTCTACCAGACAATGGGCGACACGCAGTCCATCGGCCGCTATTTCAATGGTTACAACAATCAGTGGAACTGGCTCAATGGTTACATGCAGGCAGACTATACCTATGGTAACTGGGCACGCGCCGGCGTAGTGCTGGCTGTGGATGGTGCCAGCTCTGTAGGTTCTGATTCCGACCGCATTGCCCTCTATCCTGGCGTCAATGCTGCTGCTATGTTGGCCAATATGCCATTCCTGGCTGATCAGAGCTCGTGGCTGGACCAGTTGGATATCTTTGCCGATTACAGCGTGACGGGCAACAGCCGTTATGGCTCTAAGATGGGACAGTATTACTACACCTCGCAGCCCTATCAGACCATAGCTGGTATCGTCCGTGCCAATGTGCCCAATACCAAGCTGGAACCGGAGAAGGACTATTCCACTCAGTTCGGCATCGAGGTTGCAGCCCTGCAGCATCGTATCGCTGGTCGTGTGGCATACTACAATACCAATGCAAAGAATGTCCTCATGCTGGGCAGCAACAGTTCGGTACTGGGTACATCGCCCTACTACTGCAACGACGGCGAGATTCAGAACAAGGGTGTGGAGTTGAGCATCAATGCCGTACCATTCCGCAACCGTGACTGGCGTTGGACTGTCGGTGCATCCGTTACCACGCTGAAGAGTGAGGTCCAGTCGCTGGGCGATATGGAGTCGAGCATCACTACGCTGAGCGATGGTGGTGAGATCATTACCCGTGTGGGCGAGTCTCCCTACTCATTCTACGGTTACCGTACCAATGGCGTATATAGCACTACTGCCGATGCAGAGGCTGCTGCGCTCAAGAACCGCAACGGTCTCTCTTATCAGGCTGGTGACGTCATCTTCGTCAATCAGAATGGCGATGAATTCATCAACGATGACGACAAGGTGGTGCTGGGTAGTGCTACACCCGATATGTTCGGTTCGTTCTATACCGCTGTCGAGTACAAGGGCTTCGCTCTCGACCTGAACTTCGTCTTCAGCCAGGGCAATGAGGCTTACAATGCAGTGCGCCGTCTGACCGAGTCATCGAGCGACTTTGCCAACCAGTCCAAGTCAGTGCTGCGTCGCTGGCAGAATGAGGGTGACATCACCACGATGCCTCGTGCTGCATACGGTGACGTGATAGGCAACAACAACATGAGCGACCGCTTTGTTGAGGATGCCTCTTACCTCAAGTTGCGCGACGTCACTTTCTCTTACTCTTGGAACAAGCCTCTGTGGGGCATGATTCAGAGTGGTACCATCTACGTGAGTGGCCAGAACCTGCTCTGCCTGACCGACTACCTCGGCATGGATCCGGAGTTGGCCTACAGCAACTCAGCCTCGATGATGGGCATCGATTATGGCAAGGTTGCACTGCCTAAGAGTGTCAAGATCGGTGTAAACCTTCACTTCTAATTGAACTTGAACTATGAAGACTGTTTTAAATAACATCAAGATATACAGCATGTCGCTCCTCGTGGCAGGAGTGGCAGGAGGTTTTGCCTCGTGCGATGACTTCTTCGAGCCGGAGACTGCCGACGCTCTGTCGGGCGACGACTACATGTCATCGACCACCGAGATGACAACAGGTTTCCTGGGCATCATGACCAAGATGCAGGCCATTGGCGACAAGGCCATCTATCTGACCGATACCCGCGGTGAGATGCTCGAGCCTACGGACCAGTCGATAGCCGAACTGATTGCTATCTACAACTATGACGACGACCTGTCGGGCAACAGCTATGCTGATCCAGCCGGCTACTATGACGTCATCATTGCTTGCAATGACTATATGGCCAATATGCAGGACTTTATTGCCAAGTATCCCGAGAGGGTAGGCGAGACTGATTACTACAACGGTCTCTATGCCTCGGCCATCCGCGTCAAGGCATGGGCTTACCTGACACTGGCCGAGATTTATGGCCAGGCTCTCTGGTTTGACGATCCTATCACCGAGGTCAAGGATGTGACCGATACCTCGGTCTTCCAGCACATGGAGACGGAGCAGATAGTAGATAAGTGTCTCGCGCTGCTTACCACTCCAGCCCAGGTACAGGTCAATGCCGATTCAGTTCGTGTCATCAGCCCTACGGAGGAGTTCTCATGGCGTGAGTGGATTGATCCCGAGACTGCCGTCGCCAATTCGGTTTACCGTTACTGGGACATGATGACCCCACCATACTTCGCTCTCTATGCCAAGTTGAGCGTATGGAAGGGTGCCTTCCAGGATCAGCGTGGCGAGGATGCTACCCAGACCTACAAGTCTATGTGCAAGGTGCTGCAGGACAAGTTCAAGCAGTATTGGGGTCAGTACACGCACTACTGGAAGCGTTGTCCTACCACTCCTGGTCACTACAGTGCATTCTGGAACAATGCCAACCCCTATCAGGAGGAGGTCGTAGGTGCCATCATCTACGATTATACCAAGAACCAGACCAATCAGATGCTCTACCACTTCTCGGACGAGTATCCTAATGCCTACCTGCTGCGCTCCAACGAGTCTGCCCGTGCCCGTTTCACCGATACCAAGGTCGATCCGCTCGGTACCCAGACTCAGGACAGCCGTCTCAACGTCATCACCAAGCAGAACGGCAACAACTGGTATATCTCCAAGTATCGTCCAGTTGGTTCGAGTGTCCGTGTCAATGCCTATCAGGATGATGTACATATCTACACCTTCCGTTGCTCGGAGCTCTTCCTCTGGTTGGCCGAGGCGCTCAATCACCTGGGTCGCTACGAGGCTCTGGACCGTGTCATCAACAATGGCTTCGGTACTGCAGACTATGACAAGTTGCTTGAAATTGAAAACGGCAATGACAGTGCTGTGATTGCTGCCGATTCAGCTTTTTATGCCAATTTCTACGATTTTCACTCATATTGGGCTATTCCGACCTCTACGGACCGCTATGGTACTTACAACGGTTTCCGTGGCTGTCTCTCGCTCGGAGCGGTCGATATCTGGGACGAAACCTCTCATACTGCCGAGGAGGCTCAGCGCCATAACGACGAATTGCTGGCCAACGAGTGGATGTTCGAGTGCGCCTGCGAGGGCAAGGTCTATCCCAACATGATTCGTTTCGCCGAGCGTTATGCCGATCCTACCATCGTGTCTGACCGCGTAGCGCCCAAGTATGAAACAGCCACTACGGGTGTGACCCCTGCTGCCGTGGCAGCCAAGATTGCTGCGGACAATGCCGTCTCGGGTGTCAAGGGTTACTATGTACCTTGGAATTTGTATAAATAATCTTATATCAACCGCAAGGGGAGCGCTGTCAGGCAGAACTCCTATCAGTATCCGATGAGTGTCGTTCCCCTTGTAATAATTTAATAAACTCATTTCAATGAAGAAATTTTTATCTCTTTTAGCCGTTTCTGCTCTCGGCCTGTCGGTCGCAGCAGAGGCGCAAATCAAGAAAACCTGGGATTTCAGCAAGGGTTTGTCTGAAACCGACAGCATCAATTTGGTTACAGATGCAACTAACTGGACAACCAATGGCGATAAGGATACCCCTTATTATTGGACTGATGCTAAAAAGTTGTCGGGAACTCTCTCTGCCAATAGTGTGCCACTGGAGTTCGTGCGCCATCTGACGTTGGGAACCGCTAGTCTGAAAAATAGCGGTAACCTCAAAATCGGTCCAACTGCTTATCGTATGACTCGCGCAGGTATGCGTACCTATTTGCCTAAGTTGGCCAATGGTCAGACCATTACCGTTATGGCACGTTCGGCCAATGGCACGGCTACAGACCGTGGTTTGGTCGGTAACGCTAATATGGACTATATATCAGGTCCTACCAATGGTATCTGTCTGGGTAGCAAGGTCGATGGCAGTGAGGGAACATACACTTTGGTATGGACCGTCAAGACTGAGAGCACAGACTCTGTAGAATGTTACCTCCAGATTGTGGGTGGTGGCGTCGATATCCAGAGCATCGTGATTGACAATGGTGATGTGCCCGAGATTAAGGCCGATCCTGTCGTAGCCTATGTTTATTCAGGTGACATCGATTCCGACCCATTGCGCACACTCTCAGGCTTCGATGGTATGAGCACGGTGAGCGATATCTCTATAGAGTCATTGCTGAGCGGCGAAGTTTCGACCGACTCGATCGAATCCTTTGATGTTGTTCTTCTGGCTGCATCTGCATGGAGCGAGCAGAGCGCAGAGTATCTTGCTGCTCGTTTGAACCGAGTGCCAGTGCTCAACTTCACTCCAACTACATACTTAGGTTATACTTTGGTTGATCCTGCTACCACCTCATATACAGTAGGAGAGGATTATATGGATGCAGACCTCTTTGCCGACGTGACCTATTCGGGTGATGACGAGAATGAGATCGCCATGTTCCAGGAGGGTGTCCTGGAGGACAATATGGTCTATGGCTATACACTCGCTGAGGGTAGCGACTTCGCCAATGACGAGGTCTATGCTACTGCCGGTGAGGCTGCGGCCATCCATCTGCATGGCCGCAAGAATACCTATATGCTCATTCCATTTGCAGTCAACAATTATTCAGGAGATGCAGACTTGAATGTAACCGATAATGCCGGAATGTTGATCAGCAATGCTATCTCATACCTGCGTGATACCAAGTCGGCTGTATATACTGCATCTGCACCAGCCATCAATATGGAGTATGCAGATGGTTCTACTACCGTTACGATTTCGTCCGGTATCGCAGATGCCAAGATCTATTATACTGTAGATGGCACCGAGCCTACTACCGCTTCAGCCCGTTACAGTGAGCCTCTCGTCTTCACCGAGGCTGCTACGGTCAAGGCTTTCGTCGTAGCTCCAGCATACAATGCTTCGGCTGTTGCTTCGGCTGACGTTATCGTCAAGACTCAGTTGGCAGCTCCTGCCATTGCAGAGGCTTGCGAGGATGGCTATACCACCATCTCGCTGTCACAGTCCGAGGGTGCTCCCATCTATTTCTCATTTAATGGTGTAACAGATGCAGCCTATTGTGCTGCTTATTCGGAGCCATTTAAGATGACCGAGCCATGCGACATCACCTTCTTTGCTGCTGCCGATGATCGTCTTAACTCAGAAGCTTGCACATATTCTATCTCTGTAGGCGGTATTCCTGCTGTCAAGGATACCATTGCCCACTTCACTTCTAACGAAGAAGACTGGTTCACCAATGCCGTCATCTACAACAGTGCAATGGAGGTGCAGGCAACTCCGACCGCCGATTGGTCTGAGTCGGCTGCTTACTATTGGGGCAAGAGTGCCTGGAGTTGCTATTCGACCACAGAGGTTGATCACACCGAAATCGTTTATGAAGAGGATGGTGTAACTCCAGTCAAGTCGCTTGTCAATCCAGAGCAGGATTCAATCAAGACTGTTTATAAGCTCGATCCTGCCGCTGTCAAGTATGTTTATTCTACTTCCGACTCTCAGTGGCGTCTGCGTTCGCAGGGTCAGCTCTTCACGGGCGAGACCAATGTAACCCCAAAGTATCAGGCAGGAAATGGCGACAACTCTGAGTATTACGCTGAGACTGTATTTGACTTGATTGGTACCCCTTCTAAGGGTAAGATGACCTTCGGTGGCAAGGCAAGCGGTGAGCCATTTACCGCCAGCATCGAGTCAGTCGTTAAGTTCGAGGGTGAACTGGACATTGTGACCTATATCACCAATGCTGCAGGTTCTGCTATCTATCTGGAACTCCAGACTTCGACCGATCAGGAGACCTGGTCTCTGGTTGATACGGTCAAAGTTGCTTCCGTGAAGCGTAACTATGCCAAGGACCGCAACCACATCAGCCTGACCGAGCCATCGTACATCCGTGTGGCACAGGTCGGTGGTTCTGCCAAGGCCCAGCTCTATGACATCTACGTCATCCAGACCGAGGGTACTACTGGCATCGAGGCTATCTCTGCCAAGGAGAGCGTTGTTGCCGATGACCGTATCTATGACCTGATGGGCCGCCGTGTCAGCACCAAGGTTGCTGGCCAGATGTACCTCGTGAATGGTCGCAAGGTAATGGCAAAATAAATAGTTATGAGGTTGTGTGGCGATTGTCCACATAACCTCACAACTTCCCAACCTTACTTTCATACAGTTTCCGCACTATACCACCAAACCTCTTAAATACGATATATTAGAAACATTAACCCTTAATTAATTAACCTATGAGAAAATCTCTATTACTTATGTCTGCCGCGCTTATGCTGTGCGGCTCGGCTTTTGCCCGACAGTGGAACTTCACCAAGTGGAGTGCCAGTACGATTGCGACGTTGAAAGCATCCGATACCTATTGGACCAACGATGAGAAGGGCGATGGCACTACTAACGTCGTCCCCAACGATGCTTGTGTATGGAATGTTAATTCTACTATTGCTACTGCTTGTGACGCAGACAGTAACTTGCTGGCAGCTGATGGTACCATCATTCCAGAACTTGAAGGTCTGAAGTGGGCAGGTATTAATGTCAAAAAGGTTGCTATTGCCTTCGACTATCAGATTACGACAGACGCTAACAAATGGGGTCCATACAATGGACCTGCATACTTGTGGCTGAATGGCAAAACTACTGCAGTGCATTTCATTATTCCTAAAGTAGCTCCTGGTACGATGGTTAAGATGGGTGTCGAGACTCACAAGTTGCCAGCTGAAAACCCAGAAGCTCGTGGCGTAGATATCTATGTCGGTGATACCAAACTTACTATGACCCCAACTTCATATCCAACTGCTATGGCTGAGTACACTTGGACGGTACCTGAAGACTACACAGACTCAGTCGATCTGGACGTACGTCCTTCGAATGGCTGCCATCTCTACTACATCAGTGTGGATGAGGGAGATGTCGTAATCAATACAGAGGATGTCAAGGTAGCATATCTCTACGATGGCACTTACAATGGTACCAAGGATGCAGACAAGAATCCTGCAGGCTGGTTGGCCAATGGCGGTCTGGAAAAGGATGGTGTTCTTGTAGGCGCTCTTTCTGGCTTTAACACTACTACTATTGATTATTCTGCACTGACCATGACTTCGGCAGAACTCAATGACTCTCTGCTCAATTTCGATGTCGTAGTTCTGAGTGAGGCTGTATCGAGCGGCAATACTTATGCCAAGGGAATTGTAGAGATCATAAACAAGGTGCCTATCCTGAACCTCAAGTCGTATATGTACAAGAGCGGTGTATGGAGCATGGGTTCTGGTGCTAATCCAAGTCCTAAGGCTACCACCATTACCGTCAGTGAGGATTACCTGGATGACGAATTGTTCGATGGAGTTGATATGGATGAGGGTGTCGTTACTCTCTATACTCCAGAAGACTACGATGCCGTATTGGGCAATATGGTACAGGGATGCACTCTTAATGCAGAAGGTGCGTTCGGTTCTGATGAGATTATTGCTACTGTGCCTACTGGTGAAACGGGAGAGGAGAGCTACGCAGCTATTCACACTCATGGTACCCGCAACAAGTATATGTTGATTCCATTGTCATCGGACAACTACAACGCAATGGGCGGTGATGCATATCTGCTGATTAGCAATGCTGTCAAGATGCTCTACAAGACCAAGTCATCTGTACAGACTGCAGGTACTCCTACCGTAACAGAGGATCATGGTGACAACACTACGACCGTTACTCTGGCCAGCACAGCAGTCGATGCTAAGATCTACTATGCTCTGGGCGATAGTGAATTCTCTCTTTACAGTGAGCCATTCGTTGTGACTACCGACAGCACTCTGGTACGTGCTTATGCTATCGCTTTCGGTTACGAGGACTCAGATACTGCTTCGGTTTATGTACGCGTGCTGTCTCAGGCTTCGGCTCCAGTCATTGTATTGGGTGAATATGAAGGTTATACCGAGATTACACTCA
>JAILKE010000099.1 GCA_024694125.1 Bacteroidales bacterium | reverse complement strand
ATGCCGACGAGGTCCGAAACAGGGCTTAGTCTTTAAGACTTGAAAGGGCAATGGGTTACCTCTTCGACAGACCAATTCTTCCTTTTTACAACAAAGGTAAGAAAAATAGTCTTTTAGTTGTTTATATTTTTATCTATTTTTATCTATTTTTGTACTTATGGGCGACTGCGTCGCCCCCAGGGTGCAAACTTAGAGAAGGGGCAGCATCAAAACAATGAGCGTTAGGGGCAGCACCATAACAACGGATTTCTATTACAAACATTGTAGATTATTGTACCATGTACCTAGGACCGACATCCTGGGTTTCTTTTTGTCTTGTAATGTTCTATGACATACGAAAATGCTCCCTAATCATACTCAAAGGTGAATATGATTAGGGAGCTGGATTGTAAATAACAATCTTATCGCTTATTTGCCTGTGGCGGCAACGATTTCACGCAGTTTGTTGCGGAACATAGTATCCTGCTCGAAGAGAGAGTGTACAGGTTCCTCGTCCAACTCGTGCATAGGAGACTTGAAGTAGAACGAAAGCCACTTCTGGATGCCCTTCATGCCGCAGCGCTTGGCCAGGTCGGTAAAGAGTACCAGATCGAGGGCCAATGGCGCAGCGAGGATGGAGTCGCGGCAGAGGAAATTGACCTTGATCTGCATGGGATAACCCATCCAACCGAAGATGTCGATGTTGTCCCACGCCTCCTTGTTGTCGTTGCGAGGAGGATAGTAGTTGATGCGCACCTTGTGGTAGATGTCGCCGTAGAGGTCCGGATACTTGTTAGGCTCGAGGATTGAGTCGATGACCGAGAGCTTCGATACCTCCTTGGTCTTGAACGAAGCTGGGTCGTCGAGAACCTCGCCATCGCGGTTGCCCAGGATATTGGTCGAGAACCAACCTGCCAGACCCAACATACGGGCGTGGAAAGCAGGAGCCAATACCGTCTTCATCATGGTCTGACCACTCTTGTAGTCCTTGCCGCAGATAGGGCAGTTGGTCTTGTCTGCCAGTTGCCACATGGCAGGGAAATCGACCGTTAGGGCAGGGGCGCCGTTGATGAATGGTGCGCCCTCCATCATGGCAGCATAGGCATAGCACATGGATGGAGCGACGAGCTTTGTGCCGGCCTTGTGCATCTCGGCCTCGAACTTGGTGAGGTCCTTGTGCACGTCCGACATAGCCAGGTAGGCCTCGGTCGAAGCTGCCCAGATGACCACGACGCGGTCGCACTGGTTGTCGGCCTTGAACTGACGGATATCAGCGCGGAGCTGCTCCATCAGGTCCCACGGAGTCTGACCCTCCTTGATCCAGGTGCCGTTCAGACGGGTGATGAAGTCTGGGTCAAAGCATGCCTTCATAGGACGGATGGCCTTGGCCTCGTCTGCCACGAGATTGATGTCCTTTTCGGTCAACACCTGAGCATGCATTGCGCCGTCGTAAACAGAGTCGGGGAAGATGTCCCAGCCACCGAATACGAGTTGATCCAATTGTGCGATAGGTACTATATCTTTGATAAGCGCCTCGCGTTGCGACTGGCCTTCACCTACCTTGAGGTACGAAAGCTGCGAAATCGAACCGATCGGTTTGGCCAATCCCCTACGGGCAGCCAACGTACCGATGATGAACGTCGTGCTGACGGCGCCACTCAAGCCAACTACGAGGACACCTAGACGGCCCTCTGCCGGTTGAACTGAAATGTTTTTCATTGTCAACTAATGTTAGTTAAAATGTTGGGAAGTTCCCTCCCCTGGTATAATTATCTTTAATATGCATGCCGAGACGCCGTTGCGAAGAGCGGTGTCCCGGCTGTGAGAATCAATTTATCAAGCAGTCTGCAACCGTTCCAAGTTGGCTTTGGCCAACTGTTCGCGGGCATAATCCGCGGTGATGTGCAGATTCTTGGACTTCTCGGACGGCATGTTGTACATGGCATCCATCATGATGCTCTCCGTGATGGAGCGCAGACCGCGAGCACCGAGCTTGAACTCGATCGCCTTGTCCACGATGAGCTTATATACCTCTTCGTCGATGGTCAGATTGATGCCGTCCATCTTGAACAACTTGATGTACTGCTTGGTAATGGCATTCTTCGGTTCGGTGAGAATGCGCAGTAAGGCATCGGCATCGAGTGGTTGCAGCGAAGTGAGGATAGGCAGACGGCCTATGATCTCGGGGATGAGGCCGAACTTCTTGAGGTCGGCTGGAGTGATGTACTGCAACAGGTTGTTGCGATCCACTTCCACCTTCTTGTCGTCGGTAGCAAAACCTACGCTGCGGGTGTTGAGACGCGCGCCAATCTTCTGCTCGATTCCGTCGAACGCACCGCCGCAGATGAAGAGGATATTGGTCGTGTCAACCTCGATGAGTTTCTGCTCCGGGTGCTTGCGTCCACCCTGTGGAGGAACGCCCACCTTGCTGCCCTCGAGCAGTTTGAGCAGCCCCTGCTGTACGCCTTCGCCCGATACGTCGCGGGTGATGCTGGGGTTGTCGCCCTTGCGTGCAATCTTGTCAATCTCGTCGATGAAGACGATGCCGCGTTCCGCCTTGTTAACGTCGTAGTCGCAAGCCTGCAACAGACGGGTCAGGATGCTCTCAATGTCTTCGCCTACATAACCGGCTTCGGTCAGGACAGTGGCATCGACTATGGCAAAAGGAACATTGAGCATGCGGGCGATGGTCTTGGCGAGCAGAGTCTTGCCTGTGCCGGTGCGACCCACCATGATGATGTTGGACTTCTCAATCTCTACGTCATCCTCGGACTTGGGCTGCATGATGCGCTTGTAGTGGTTATAGACAGCCACCGAAAGGCTGCGCTTGGCTTCGTCCTGTCCGATTACGTAGCCGTCGAGAAATTCCTTGATCTCGCGTGGTTTGGGCAACTTCTTCAGGTCGATATCATTGGCGGATTTGGCTTTGGCCTGCTTGAAAGCCTCGTCCACGATGAGTTTGGCCTGCTCGGCACATTCGTCGCAGATATAACCGTTGATGCCGGAAATGAGCAGGTTGACTTCATTGCGTGACCGTCCGCAGAAGCTGCACTTGTCTTCGATTCTCTTTGCCATTACTTCTTCTTTTCAAATATCTTGTCAATCATCCCATAGTCAAGCGCCTCCTTTGCAGTCAGGTAGTGGTCGCGGTCACAGTCTTTCTCAATCTGCTTCATCGTCTGACCGGTGCAGTCTGAGAGAATCTGATAGAGCTCGGTCTTGAGTTTCTTGATCTCGTTGACAGCAATCTCCATGTCGCTGGCCTGACCTTGGGTACCACCCAGTGGCTGGTGTATCATCACACGGCTGTGGGGCAGGGCGAAACGCTTGCCCTTGGCGCCTGCAGCAAGCAGGACCGATGCCATGGAGGCAGCCATGCCGGTTACGACGGTCGATACGTCGCAATTGACGTAGTTCATGGTGTCGTAGATGGCCAGACCGCCACTGACGATGCCGCCAGGACTGTTCAGGTACATCACGATGTCCTTGTCGCTCTCGGCCGATGCCAGGAACAGAAGCTGTGCCTGTACGACGTTGGCGCTGTACTCGTCAATCTCGGTGCCGAGGAAGATGATGCGGTCCATCATCAAGCGGGAGAATACATCCATCTGCGCTACGTTGAGCTGTCGCTCTTCGATGATACTGGGGTTGATATACGAGGCGCGAGGCTGCATTGTCTTGCTCTGAAAACGCATATAGTCATCGAGCATATGGCCGTTCAAGCCGACTTTGCCAGTGGCAAACTTATAGAATTCGTTGTTCATAGAGAGTGTTGTTGTATGTATGGGCTCTGTGTACGTGCGGAGGACCGTAAGGGCCTGGGACGTAGAGAGGGGTTACTCAAACTGGGCTGCAATCTTCTGGCAGATCTCCTGCATCTCCTCGGGGGTGAGCTTGAGATGCTCCTTGCGGAAGTCCATATCGCTCTCCTCGTTGAGCGGGATGAGGTGGATATGTGCGTGTGGAACCTCGAGTCCCATCACGGCAACACCTACGCGCTTGCAAGGAATGGCTTTGCGGATGGCAGCAGCCACGCGCTTGGCAAAGAGGGTATGGGCGGCCAACTGCTTGTCGTTCTGGTCGAAGATATAGTCAATCTCCTGTTTAGGAATGACCAATGTGTGGCCCTTGGCTACGGGGTTGATGTCCAGGAAGGCGTAGAACTGATCGTCCTCGGCTACCTTGTATGAAGGAATCTCTCCCTTTACGATCTTAGAAAATATAGTCATACTTTTACAGATTGTCAAGAAATTTGGGAATAAAATTGAAGAATTGAAAGGTTTTCAATTTTCAATTGTCAATTATCAATTGTCAATTTTCAATTTTCAATTATCAATTTTCAATTTTCAATTTTCAATTGTCAATTAGATCGAGATCTCGAGTATCTCCAACTCCTGTACGCCGGCAGGAACCTTTACCTCGACGACTTCTCCCACAGTGTGGTTGAGCAGAGCCTTGGCAATAGGAGTGGTCACGCTGATCTTGCCCTCACGGAAATTGGCTTCGCTTTCAGATACGATGGTATAGGTCATTTCCTTTTTGGTCTTTTTGTTGAGCAGACGTACCTTGGTCATAATCTGAACCTTGTCGGCATTGAGCTTGGAGGCATCGATGATGCGGGCGTTGGCTACCTGGTCCTTGAGGATAGCGATGCGGCTCTCCAGTTTGCCTTGGGCCTCCTTGGCGGCATCATACTCGGCGTTCTCGCTGAGGTCGCCTTTCTCGCGGGCTTCAGCGATGGCTGCGCTTGCCTTTGGGCGTTCTACACTTTCCAAATAGTTGATTTCTTCGAGGATCTTCTTGTATCCTTCCTCGCTCATGTAACTAACTGCCATAATTTTAATGTGTTTCTTAGGTTGGGGTCAATGCGGAATCGCCCCGGTTGTTAAAAATGTTATACAAAGGGTCCTATGGGCAGACCCTGCCGTAGCAGACTGCCTTCGAATAAATTGACCCCTTGGGAAATAAATCACGAAAAGAAAGATTGTGTCTCGTGCTTGAGCGGGAGTAAACAGATGCCGGACTGTGCAGGCTCAGCACCTGTCACATCCGGCACGTAGGCGGGTAGTGCGCAGGTTTTACCTGATAGCAGCAGTGGTGGCCTTCTCGATGGCGGCATCGTCGGCCTCAATGCGGTGCAGTATCTGACCATTGGCATCTATCACAAAGGTGGTAGGCAACTTGCTGACGTTGTATGTCAGTGCGGCGGCCGAATACTGTATGTTGCCCTGCTGGTCGAAGAGTACGCTCTTGTCATGTACCGACGTCCAAGGCAGGTTGCCGGCACTGGTCTTCCAGAAGTGCTCATCGTAGTCCAGACAGACTTGATAGACCTTGAGGCCCTGACTGCTGTACTGCTCATACAGCTTGCTCAATGTCATATTGTGCACTGGTGAGTAGTCCATATAATAGGCTGTGAAATCGACCAATGTGAGCTTGGCGCCATCGGCGGTCTCGGTGAGCGATACGTCGTGGTCGTCAATGTCTGTGTAGCGCAGTTCGGGGAAGGTGCGGACCTCTATCGGCGTGTTCTTGGCTATAGAGTCGGCCTCCTGTGCCCTGCGTCGGGCAGCAATCAACTGACGCTGGCCTGCAATGGTCATCTTCTCGAGCATCTTGTTGCGCGGTGAAGCTGGATAGTTGAACTTCCAACTGTTGGCCACTGCTCCAAAGGCTCGGTTGTCCTCGCGTACGGTCACGTCGAATATCTGCAGTCCCTGTACCGTCTCGAACATCAGGTAGTAACTGGCTGGACTGGCAGGATTCTTATATATGTATTGCGCGAGTACCTGTTTCTTATATATGTTGACCAACGACAGGATGGAGTCGCGTGCCTGCTCTCGGCCCAGACCACCCTGATTGAACACCTGATTGACATTGAGAATCTGTCCACGCAGGCGGTTACCGTGCTGAACGGCCTCCTTGAGTTCCTGGTTGCCTGGGTCGCTCACCTGGTAGTTGGAAATCATATTCTCGGCCGATGCGGTTACCTTGACAGGCGTGAGCAACGTGTCGATGACAAGCTGTATAGATTGATTGCCCAGTCGCAGACTGTAGAAGTCCGGTCCTGGCTCTACCTCCGTCTGAAACTCGAACTTGCCGTCGGCAGTGAGTCGGAGTGTGTCAACCATCTGGGGAATGCCGTCAGTGAGATGCTCCAGTACGAGCAGTTGTCCTTCGGCTCCGGTGATATTGCCTTCGATGGTACCCATGCGCTGGTTGCTGCAAGATGCGAGCAACATTGAGGCCAAGCCTAATGTGGCTGCTGTGGCCTTCATATTGAGTAATGTACTCATTAGATATATATCAAAAGTGTTATAGGGGATTTGTCCAAATCCCCATTATTGAGGGGTCCTGCGGGCGGTGCTCCCCTGTTGTATAAAAGTTATGCAAAGAGACATTCGGACGTATGGTAATCGGTCCTGGTGTCAACGCTGAAATAGTCAATTTTTGAGGGCCGACACATTGAGCATCAAGAGATTCTCAATAGTACCGGCTCTTCCGAACGAATACTGTTGTCGGACATTTGCATTTGTTTGTATAAATATGTATGCAAAACGAAATGTCGCTTTCAGTATGTGAAAGTATGAACTTTCGGGCGCAAAGATACGAGAATTTTCAAGTAAATGCAAGATTTTTCCCAAAAAATATTAAATAATTATGCTTTTTTTGCATTTATATTTGGTCTATTTATAGAAAAATGCTAACTTTGCGCCCGAAAATCTCTAAAAGATTAAAGGAAATAAAAATTAATTATGGTAAACAATCTGGTTAACCCAATCAAGAAAACTATTACCTTGAGCGATGGTCGTACCATTACACTCGAAACAGGTAAAGTTGCGAAGCAGGCCGATGGCGCCGTTGAGCTTCGTATGGGCGGCACAATGTTGCTCGCCACCGTATGTACATCGCGTACCGTTACTCCTGGTACCGACTTCATGCCTCTCACAGTCGAATACAAAGAAAAATACGCCTCTGCAGGCCGTTTTCCAGGCGGTTTTACCAAGCGCGAGGGCAAGGCTTCGGATTATGAAATCCTGACCAGCCGTCTCATCGACCGTGCTCTGCGCCCTCTCTTCCCATCGAACTATCACGCTGAGACTTTCGTCAATGTGACTATGTATAGCTCTGATCTGCAGAATCAGCCTGATGCGCTGGCAGGTCTGGCAGCATCGGCCGCAATGGCCGTTTCGGGCATCCCGTTTGAGGGCCCAATCTCGGAGGTGCGCGTTGTACGCATCAATGGTGAATTTGTCATCGACCCAACCTTCGAACAGATGAAGCAGGCCGACATGGACCTGATGGTAGGTGCTACCTACGACAACATCATGATGG
>JAILKE010000082.1 GCA_024694125.1 Bacteroidales bacterium | reverse complement strand
CGGCAATTCCGATTTCTACTATGACGGCAATCATCCTTCGGGTGTCAGCTCTGAGTCTCGCTCCCTATATACCGAAGAGGCCGAGCTCTCTGATGGCTCTATCCTCCGCATCGAGCACGAGGTATGCCACACCGACAGCGGTACCATCGAACGCTGTGATACCATACGGATACCTGCACCGTAAAAAAAAATAGAACGAAAACGATAACGGAAACGAAAAAACTTCGAACGAAAACGATAACGAAAACGAAAAACTTCGAACGAAGACGATAACGAAAACGAAAAAATCGAACGAAAACGATAACGAAAACAAAAAAATAAAACGAACACGATAACGGAAACAAAAAACTCCGTTCCTAATCGTTTTATTCGTTATTAACGCTATTTAGTGTGCTGCATTCCCGGTTAGAGATTCCCAATTTCGGGTCGCACAAACTGTTCAGGTAAAATATTCCACCTCCACAAGTCAGGTGCCATGACAGAAAATTTTCGCGCTAAAAGGTAATTACGTCGGTTTTCCTTTTTGTTTCATATCTGTTACTTACCATTTTATTTTTCTTTCAGACCATTGAAAATATCTTTCTGACCGGTGTAAAATAAGGGTGGAAAATCTTACTTTTGGTGTAAATGTATGGTGTAACCCCTCTTTTTTAATCTATTTATTTGCTTACCCCTGGAAAAAGCCGTAACTTTGCAGTGCAATTCCAATAAGAGTTGTGCCCAAATGTCTCTATAAAATAAAATATTTAAACAAGACTTAAGTAAAGGTCGTCAGTTTTAGTTAGTAGTATTAGTGGTTGGATCAGCGCTCTGTGAAGAGCGCTGATTATTTTTTAAATGGATTCGGGAGAATAAACAGGAATAGATAGGTAATCTCAATGTAGTATAGATGCTATAGGTTCAATAGTTTCTATAGATTCTATAGATTCTATAGTTTCTATAGCTTCTATAGTTTCTATAGCGTGGCTCCTTTGTCCTTTGTACTTTGTCCCTTTGTCCTTATCTCAGCGCCTTTGGCGCCAAGATAGTTTGATATATGCTGCGCGTGGCGAGATAGAGGACGAAGGCGAGCCAGAGGTGATGGTTGGTGCCCAGGGGCAAAGGCAGGAACCACACGACGAAGAAGAGTGTGGCCGATATGACGAGCGTATAGAGCATCTGGCGCGTAGCAGTCGCGCCGATGTAGATGCCGTCCCACATGAAGGCAGCAAAGCCGCTGATGGGAACCAGCAGGATCCAGTAGAAATAGGGGGTGGCAGCAGATACGACCTCTGCATCGTTGGTGAGCAGGCCGAGCAGGTTCGTGCCGAAAGCCGCATAGAGCGCCGTGAACAACAGCGTGACGCCGCCGGACCAGAGGAAGAGCTGCGCGATGCAGCGGCGTTGGCGTACAGGGTCGCCTGCGCCTACATACTTGCCGACCAGCGCCTCGCCTGCCAGAGCGAAGCCGTCGCAGAAGTAACTGAACAGGATGAACAACTGAATGAGCAGCGTATTGACCGCCAAGAGCAGGTCGCCCTGACGGGCACCGAAACTGGTGAAGGCGGTAGTGACGGCGATGAGGCATACCATGCGGAGCAGGATGTGCGTATAGACGCGCAGGCTGCTGCGCAGGGAATAGGGCTTGGTATCCGCCACCCGTTCGGTATTGTAACGCGTGTGGCTCACGAAGAGCAGCGCTGCCGCCAGTCCGGCATACTGCGCGCAGACCGTTCCCAGTGCGACACCCTCTATGCCCATTTCGTAGTGGAACACCAGCAGTGCGGACAGGCCGATGTTGAGCAGGTTCTGCCCGATGGCTATGTACATGGGGAAGCGGGAGTTCTGCATGCCGACGAACCAGCCATTGAGCGAGAAGAGCGCCAGCACGGCAGGTGCAGCCCAGATACGGATGCGGAAGTAGCTGATGGCCATCTGCCAGACCTGGTCGGTCGGTTCGATGATGATATGTGCTACCCACTCGATGGGGCGTTGGGCCGCGAAGATAAGCACGCCGCTCACCACTGCTACCAGCAGTGCTATGCGCAATGTGCGTCGCTGTGCATCGACATCGCCCTGTCCGTAAGCCTGGGCAGTCAGGCCACTGGTGCCCATGCGCAGGAAATTGAACAGCCAATAGACCATATTGAAGATCAAACCGCCCACGGAGATGGCTCCGATGGCGGTGGCAGACCCTATGTGTCCAGTGATGGCTATATCTACCATACCCAGCAGAGGCACGGTGATGTTGGTGACAATGCTGGGTATGGCTATTCGGAGTATTTCGCGATGCATATTATAAAGGGGAAATGTCGGAGGGATAAACTGGTCCCTCCCTGTGCGGGGAGGGATGTGAGGGCTTGCTTACAGCGCCTTCTGGAACCTCTCGAGGAAGAGGTCGCACTCACGCTGGGTGATGCAGAGAGGTGGCAGGATACGGAGCACGTTCGTGCCGGCAGCGCCGGTGAAGACATGCTGGTCGTAGAGCAGACGGTTGCGGACCTCCTTGTATGGATGATCGAACTCGATGCCTATCATCAGGCCACGGCCACGCAGCTCCTTCAGTCCGGGGATGTCCATGGACTGGAGACCCTTCATCAGGTACTCGCCCTGCTTGGCAGCATTCTCGATGAGGTGTTCGTCCTGCATGACGTCCAGTACGGTGCAAGCCAGGGCGCAACCCAGGTGGTTGCCGCCGAAGGTGGTGCCCAACTGGCCATAGACAGGCTGGAACATAGGAGAGATGAGCACGCCGGCGAAAGGATAACCGTTGGCAATGCCCTTGGCCACAGTGATGATGTCGGGACGGATGCCCGAGTACTGGTGAGCGAAGAACTTGCCCGAACGGCCATAACCACTCTGGATCTCGTCCAGGATGAGTACGACGCCATTCTGCTGAGTCACCTCGCGCAACTGCTGCATGAACTGGTCGGTAGGGATATGTATGCCACCTACGCCGCTGATGCCCTCGATGATGACGGCAGCCACATCGCCATTGGCAATGCTGGCGCGGATACCCTCAATGTCGCCCAACTCGAAGAACTCGACTGGGAACGTGGCGTTGATGGGAGCCTGGATCTTGGGGTTCTGGGTGACGTTGACGGCTGCCGATGTGCGGCCGTGGAAAGCGTGACCGAAAGCCAGCACTTTCTTCTTGCCGGTATAGAAAGATGCCAGTTTGAGGGCATTCTCGTTCGCCTCGGCACCTGAATTGATCAGGAACAACTGGTAGTCGTCATAACCGCAGATTGGCCCTAACTTCTCGGCCAACTTGACCTGCATGGGATTCTTGACGGCATTGGAGTAGAAACTCAACTTGCTGGCCTGCTCCTGCATGGTCTGCAGGTATCGTGGGTGGCAATGGCCAATGGAGATGACGGCATGACCGCCATAGAAGTCGAGATACTCCTGTCCCTTGTCGTCGTACACATAGCATCCCTTGCCATGGTCGATGGTTACGTCAAACAATGGATATACGTCAAAAAGTTTCATAGGTGAATGGGTATTTTTTTCTGGAAGTTAGGGGAATGAATGGGGACTAAGGGGAGCTAAAAGGGAGTGAAAAGGACTTTTGCTGTTATTCGGTGAGTTTCAGCGGGAGTTCGTATCGTCCCTTTATCTCCCCTTTTACTACTTTTTATAGCCCTTCCCTACTCTCAACTGAAGCTTGCGACAGTTGAGTTAGAAAGCTATCGCCTTGAGTCCAAGTCCAGCCTTCTCGTTCAGACCGAACATCAGGTTCATGTTCTGGACAGCCTGGCCGACGGCACCCTTGAGGAGGTTGTCGATCATAGAGGTGATGACCACCTTGCGGCCAAAGACCTCGACGTGGACGAGTGCCTTGTTCGTACCGACGACCTGCTTCAGGTCGGGGGCAGCGTCACAGTAGTGAGTGAAGGCGGCGTCACGGTAGTAGTCCTTGTAGAGGGCAACGATACTATCGGCAGACTGTGGCTGGTCGAGCTTGACCACCTCAGTGCAGAAGATGCCGCGTGCGAAGTCGCCACGGTAAGGAATGAAATCGACCGTGATGCCATCGGTGTCGTAACCCTCAGTAAGTGGGTCGGCAACGTGTGGGGCAGAGGCGGGCGCCAGTTCGTTGAGCGTCTGCGTGATCTCGTGCAGGTGCTGGTGAGCAAAGAGCTTATAGACCGACATATTGTCGTTGCGCCAAGAGAAGTGGGTGGTGGCACCCGGCTTCTGTCCAGCGCCGGTAGAACCGGTGATGGCATTGACGGCGATGTCGTGCGTGAGCAGTCCTGCCTGTGCCAGTGGCAACAGACCCAACTGGATGCAGGTGGCGAAGCAACCTGGATTGGCCAGATGCTGGCACTGACGGATGGCGTCGCGGCTCATCTCGGGCAATCCATAGACGTAGTCGTGGTCACCCTTCAAGCGGAAGTCCTGCGCCAAGTCGATGATCTTGACATGGGCGGGGATGGTGTGCTCCTGGAGGAAAGCCTCGCTCTTGCCGTGTCCGAAGCAGAAGAATACGACATCGACCTGGTCGAATGGCATCTGGTCGGTGAAGCGCAATTCGGTGTCACCGAGCAGACCCTCGTGCACGTCGGCGACGCGGTTGCCTGCATTGGACTCGGAATTGGCAAAGACGATCTCTACCTCAGGGTGATGGACCAACACGCGTATCAACTCGCCGCCAGTGTAACCGGCTGCTCCCAATATTCCTACTCTTACCATTACTCTTCGGGCATTAAGAGGGCACAAACCAGGTACAGAATCAAGCCTGTGCCGGCGCAGAGGATGAGTACTAACCAGATAATACGAAGTATCGTTGGGTCTAAATCAAAATATTTGGCCATGCCGCCGCAGACACCGAACAACTTCTTGTCGGTCCTGCTGCGCTGAAGTTTTTTCTGTTCGCTCATAATAGGAAAAATTTTATAAGTTGTTGATTGAATGGGGAGAGAGTGGCTCTATAGTTTCTATAGTTTCTATAGCTTCTATAGTTTCTATAGGCACCAGTTCTTCAGGTTTGAGTTTAGTCGTTTCTATCTACACTACTCTTTACTCTTTACTCATTACTCTCTCATCATTACCCTTTACTCATTACTCTCTCATCATCTCTCCTCGTCAGGATGGACGCTGTAGTAAGCGCGGAGAGGAGTAGAGGTTACCTTGATGAAGCCCTTGGCATCCTCGCTGGTCCAGGCCTTGGCAGTCTCGCCGTATTCGCCCAGTTTGTTGTGAACCAAGTCGTCCGGAGTGTCGGCACCGAGCGTCTGGAAAGAGTAAGGACGGAGCTCGAGAGTAACGACGCCGTTGACGTTGCGCTGCGAAGACTCCAGCATAGCCTCCATGTCGGGCATCACTGGTTCGAGGTACTGCGACTCGTGCAGGAACATACCGTACCAGTTGCTGATCTGATCCTTCCAGTACTGCTGCCACTTGGAGAGCGTGTACTTCTCGAGGAAGCGGTGAGCAGCGATGATGAGCATAGGGGCAGCAGCCTCGAAGCCCACGCGGCCCTTGATGCCGATGATGGTGTCGCCCACATGGCAGTCACGGCCGATGGCATAGGCAGCGCCGATCTTCTCGACTGCCTGGATAGCCTTGATCTTGTCGTCGTACTCGACGCCGTTGACGCTGCAGATCTCGCCCTTCTTGAAACCGATGCTCAATACCTCGGGTTCGCTCTTGGTAGGATGCTTGAGGTAGGCCGATTCGGGCAGACCCTGCGTGCTGTCGAGAATCTCGCCGCCGCAGATTGAGGTACCCCAGATACCTACGTTGTAGCTATACTTGAGTTTGGTGAAGTCGGCAAAGTATCCGTTGGCATTGAGGTAATCAACCTCCTCCTTGCGGCTCAGGTTGCGGTCGCGGGTCAGGGTGATGATCTCGATGCCGGGAGCCTTGACCAGGAAGGTCATGTCGAAACGAATCTGGTCATTGCCAGCACCGGTCGAACCGTGTGCGATGGCATCGGCGCCGATCTCCTTGGCATAACGTGCGATGGCGAGTGCCTGGAAGATACGCTCCGAGCTGACGGAGATAGGGTAGCAGTTGTTGCGCAATACATTGCCATAGACCATGTAGCGCAATGACTTGGCGTAGTACTCCTGCGTCACGTCGAGTGTCACATACTTGACAGCGCCCAACTTGTAGGCGTTCTCCTCGTTGGCCTTGAGCTGCTCTGCGCTGAAACCGCCGGTGTTGGCACATGCTGCATAGACCTCATATCCCATCTCCTTGGTGAGATACATCACGTTGTAACTGGTATCCAAGCCGCCGCTGAAGGCGACTACTACTTTCTTCTTTGCCATAGTATTTAAGTTGTCGATTATTTTTAAATCTTGTCCAAGTCCTCGAGGTGCTCGTCGGGATGCTCCTCGGGGTCATAGAGCATAGCGGTGCAGATGCAGCGCTTGAAGTCGGTGCGTGTCAGCACATCGTAGTTGACACACGTCTGGCAACCACGCCAGAAGGCGGGGTCGTCGGTGAGCTGCTCGAACGTGACAGGACGGTAGCCCAACTCATTGTTGATCTTGAGCACAGCTGCGCCAGATGTAATGCCGAACAATTTAGCCTGTGGGAAGAGCTTGCGGCTATATACAAACGAGAATCGCTTGATACGCTTGGCCAGACCACAGCCGCGGAACTTGGGTTTGACAATCAAACCAGAGTTGACGACGAAGGTCTTGTTGCTCCAGCTTTCAATATAACAGAATCCGGCAAACTCCTCACCGCACAGGGCAATGATGGCCTTGCCTTCCAGCATTTTTTGTGAGACATAGTCGGGGGAACGGCGCGCGATACCGGTACCACGGGCCTTGCTCGACTCCTCGATCACGTCGAGGATTTCCTGAACGTAGTGGATGTGCTGCTTACCAGCTATGTATATGCGGATCATAGGCTGGTCTTCAGACGAAGTGTTCATTTTTTTATTATCCTTATTATTATTAATATATGTGTACTGCATTTGTGTGGCTTCCTGCCTTGTCCAACGGAGTGCCTTCGCTCGGTACTGTGAGTCAGCTCCGATGGGGGAGCTGTGGTGGACGTTTCGGTCCGGAGGAAGGGAGGCGGGTTCAAGAAACAGGCGACGCTGCATCACTGCAGAGCCGGCAGTCACATTCGGGCAGTTCTTCTGATTGATCTGGTTGTGTAGGTGAGGGAAGTACAACGTGTTCGCAACGTCGCGTCACTTACTTGCGTGGCAGTATGTCGCACAGAGCCTCGGCTACCTGGTTGGTGGTGTATCCACCGCGTGGGATGACCAGAATGGTATCGTCACCTGCCACGGTGCCCATAACCTCGGGCATGAGTGACTGGTCGATGTCCGAAGCGATGCTGCTGGCGTAACCTGGTTTGGTGCGGATGACGACCAACACGGTGCTGCACTCCACGCTCATCACACCCTTGATGTTGTGGGGTGAGACGAAGTGGCTGGTCAGGTTGCTCTTCATCGATGCTGCTACGTCGGGCATCACGTAGAGGTACCCTCCGTCGCGCAGGCTCATCTTTACGATCTGCATTTGTTTCAAGTCCCTGCTCAAGGTTGCCTGGGTCAATTTGTATCCCATATTGAGCAGGATGTCGAGCAATTCTTGCTGACTACTGATGTCTCGGCTCTGAATGATTTCCCTGATTGCCGAGATGCGGTCCATTTTCTGCTTCATACTTGAAATATTTTTTTATTTTAGCGGGCGCAAAGTTACGGCATTTTTGCATAATATCCAAATTTATTGCAAAAAAATTCAAGAGTTTTGAAAGTTTTTTCGTTTTTGATGAATATTTGTGCGCAAAATATGCAGTATTTACAATTTCGCGATTGTTTCGGCAATGACGTGTGGGAAGTGGGCATACTCGAGGGCATGGACCTTGGTGGCTACGTCGTGGGCGTTGTCCGTAGGCAGGACGGGACACTTGGCCTGGAAGATGATGTCGCCGTTGTCGAAAAACTCATTGACGTAGTGTATGGTGATGCCCGACTCGCTGTCGCCGCAACGTACCACATCCTCGTGTACGCGATCACCATACATACCCTTGCCACAGTGCAGTGGGATGAGGGCTGGGTGGATATTGACGATGGCGCGTGGGTAGGCCTCGACCAGATATTTGGGCACCAGCAGCAGGTATCCAGCCAGGACAATGAAGTCGATGTGGTACTGGCGGAGCAGCGCGAGCACGGCCTCCTGGTCCTGCATGTCGGCCTTGGTCACGAGCTTGGATGGAATGCCCAGACGCTTGGCGCGTTCGAAGACGAAAGCATCAGCCTTGTTGCAGATTATTAAAGAAATAGATACTTCTTTGCTGTCCTTGAAATAATCGGCGATATTTTCGGCGTTTGACCCAGAACCCGACGCAAAAATTGCTATATTTTTCATTTTTACTTTACATTTTTTGCACAAATCTCATATATTTGTGCTATTTTTATCAAATTAGTGCAAAAAAATTTGTGCATTGAGTTTTTTTTTCGTTCCTTTGCAGCGTATTTTTGCGCTGCGAAGTTACATATTATAAATGAAACAGTTGCAAAAATGAATGGAAAATTTGCATTTTATTTGCAAATTAACCGAAAATGAAACAGAAAATTATCAAATATTAACCAATTTAACAAATTATCATTATGTCTGAAATCGAAGCAAAAGTTAAAGAGATCGTCGTTGAGAAGTTGGGCGTAGAGGAGTCAGAAGTTACTCTCGAGGCATCTTTCACTAACGACCTTGGTGCTGATTCACTGGACACCGTAGAGCTCATCATGGAGTTCGAGAAGGAGTTCGGCATCACTATTCAGGATGATCAGGCAGAGAAGATTGCCACTGTAGGTGACGCTGTTGCCTTCATTGAGAAGAACAAGGAATAATCTTTTCTTCCAAAATATACAAATTACAGACGTTCTGGGCCCCTGCGGCGCGGTCGGTTTGTAATTTGTATATTTTTTTTGAGCAATCAAAAAGTAAGCAATTTTTTGTTTAAACGCAGAACCTGAACATGGTTCTGGAACCAGATAAAACAGCATATATAAAATGGAATTAAAAAGAGTAGTAGTCACCGGTCTGGGTGCAATTACCCCACTCGGTAAGAATGTGGCCGAGACCTGGCAGGGTCTGCTGGATGGCAAGAGCGGCTGTGGCCCTATCACCCTGTTCGACGCTTCTAAATTCAAGACTCAGTTCGCCTGCGAGGTGAAGGATTTCGATCCACTGGTATATTTCGACAAGAAGGAGGTCCGCAAGATGGACCGCTACACTCAGTTGGCTTTCGCTGCCGTGACTGAGGCTATCGCTGACTGCGGCATCGACCTCGAGAAGGAGGACAAGAACCGCATCGGTGTCATCTATTCTGCCGGCATCGGCGGTATCAAGACTTTCCAGGACGAGACTGCAGGTTACAATCCTGAGATTGGCCCAAAGTACAACCCATTCTTCATCCCAAAGATGATCGCTGATATCGCAGCTGGTCAGATCAGTATCCACTACGGCTTCCACGGTCCTAACTACGGTACCGTCAGCGCGTGTGCCTCTTCGACCCACGGTATGATCGACGCCTTCAACCTGCTCCGTCTGGGCAAGGCCAACATGATCGTGGCTGGTGGTGCCGAGGCAGCTGTGTGCGAGGCTGGTATAGGTGGCTTCAACTCGATGAAGGCTCTCTCTACCCGCAACGACGATATGGAGCATGCCAGCCGCCCATTCTCGGGCAGCCGCGATGGTTTCGTACTGGGCGAGGGTTCGGGCTGTCTGATCCTGGAGGAACTGGAGCACGCCAAGGCTCGCGGTGCCAAGATCTACGCTGAGGTAGTCGGTGGCGGTATGTCGGCCGATGCTTATCACCTCACTGCTACTCACCCTGAGGGCCTGGGCGCCAAGCTCGTGATGAACGCTGCCCTGGAGGATGCCGAGATGAAGCCTGAGGATATCGACTACATCAACGTACACGGTACCTCTACTCCTGTGGGTGACCTTTCGGAGGCTAAGGCCATCAAGGAGGTCTTCGGCGACTGGGCTTACAAGCTCAATATCTCTTCGACCAAGTCTATGACCGGCCACCTGCTTGGCGCTGCCGGTGCCGTAGAGGCGCTCATCTGCGTCAAGTCGGTAGTAGAGGATATCGTTCCTCCTACTATCAACCACAACGAGGATGACAAGGATCCTGAGATCGACTATAACCTCAACTTCACCTTCAACAAGGCTCAGAAGCGTACTGTCCGTGCCGCACTCTCTAACACCTTCGGTTTCGGTGGTCACAACGCTTCTATCATCATCAAGAAGTACGCTGAGTAATCGCTGACTGATTACTTCGATATAAACTAATCATAAACTCTGTTGGACTCGAGCCCGACAGAGTTTTTTATTTTTACTAGAATTATTGGGGATACTAGAATTAGAGAATTATGGGAATTATTGAGGATACTAGAATTAGAGAATTATAGGAATTATTGGGGGTACTAGAATTATAGGAACTCATTTAGGGGCGTTTTTAGGGGCGTTTAGACTGGGAAATATTACATTGAAAATGGATGATTGGACATTGTTTGTGTATGAAATTCGACTAAAATAGACAAACTTGTAATGTAAAGACGTCAAAGTGTGTGAAAAATAGTGTATAGTATAGGGTGCAGTTTGCAATATCGGGCATAAAAATATAAAAAGTGCAAAAAGGGATGGAAAAACTTGCAATGATTTGGTACATAACAGAAAAGTGAGTAACTTTGCGCTGTCTTTAAGGATGCGACAGCCACCAGGAGGCTTCAACCTGAATTTGACCGAATCATTGATTATAATTGCATCCGGCCACTGGTGCAATCGCTCCGCTATTAAGGTAAATTTGACAAATGAGGGCGTCCCTCGTGGGGACGCTATACTAGTAATGAAAAAAACTATCTTTGATTTCCTTCAACAGAAGGGCAAGAGTCGTATCAGTATGCTCACCGCTTACGACTACCATACGGCCTGCACCATCGACGAGGCAGGTATAGATATGATTCTGGTGGGTGACTCCCTGGGTAATGTGATGTTGGGTTACGACAATACGTTGGCGGTAACCGTGGATGATATGATTCATCACGGCAAGGCTGTGTGCCGCGGTGCCAAACAGGCATTCGTGGTGATCGACATGCCATTCATGTCGTACCAAGGCTCGGTCTATGACGCTGTGACCAATGCCGGCCGCATCGTCAAGGAGACCAACTGCCAGGCGGTCAAACTGGAGGGCGGCGCCGAATATGCGGACCGCATCCGCGCTATAGTCCGCGCCGGTATCCCGGTAGTGGCTCACCTGGGATTGACCCCTCAGTCTTTCAACACGCTGGGCGGATACAAGGTGCAGGGAAAGAACGAACAGGTGGCTCGCCAACTGTTGGCCGACGCCGAAGCTGTGGTCGAGGCAGGTGCCTTCGCCGTCACCCTGGAGTGTGTGCCTGCACCATTGGCCAAACTGATCACTGAACGTATATCGGCCATCACTATCGGCATCGGTGCCGGTAATGACTGCGATGGCCAGGTACTGGTCTATCAGGATATGCTCGGCTACAACGACGGCTTTACTCCGAAGTTCGTCAAGAAGTACGCCGACCTGCATCAGGTGATGCTCGATGCCTTCCGCACCTACAAGGAGGAATGTGCCTCGCAGGCGTTCCCCTCGCAGGAATATTCCTTCACGATGGATAGCTCCATATTGGAAAAACTGTAAATTATTTGATCATGCAACTCGTCAAGACTATACAAGAAGTACGCGCACAGGTAGCAGCCTGGCGCCGTGAGGGCCTCACCGTAGGCCTGGTGCCCACGATGGGCTATCTGCACGAAGGCCATCAAAGCCTCATCCGCCGTTCTGCAGCCGAGAACGACCGCACCGTCGTCTCGGTCTTTGTCAACCCAATTCAGTTCGGCCCTAATGAGGACCTCGAGGCTTATCCCCGTGACATCGAACGAGACAAACAGGCTGTCAGCGAGGCTGGCGGTGACCTGATCTTCAACCCCGATCCATCGGAGATGTATCCCCAGCACTTCACATCGTTCATTGATACGACCGAGACGACCGAACTGCTGTGCGGCGCCGTGCGTCCGGTGCACTTTCGCGGTGTGTGCACGGTGGTCGGTAAGTTGTTCAACATCGTGCTGCCCGACCGTGCCTACTTCGGCCAGAAGGATGCCCAGCAGTTGGCAACCATACGCCGCTTCGTGCGCGACCTCGACTTCCCCGTACAGATTGTCGCCTGTCCGATAGTACGCGAGGCAGACGGACTGGCCAAGTCATCGCGCAACACCTATCTGAGCGCTACCGAACGCCAGGCAGCCCTGGTGCTGAGCCGCAGTCTGCGCCTGGGTCGCGAGGCCATTGAGCAAGGTGAACGCAGTGCTGCACGTGTCATCGACATCATCCGCACTGAACTGCAGCGCGAACCATTGGCCCGCATCGACTATGTTGAGGTGGTGGATTTCGTCAACATCCAGCGTGTGGAGCGCATCGAGGGTGAGACGCTCGTCGCCATCGCTGTATATATTGGTAAAACCCGACTGATAGACAACTTCGTATGGAACTGAATATGCTCAAGGCCAAGATCCACCGCGCTACGGTGACTCAGGCCGACCTTGATTATGTGGGCAGTGTGACCATCGATACCCATCTGCTCCGTGAGTCGGGCATTCTCGAGTACGAACAGGTCCAGATAGTGGACATCGACAACGGTAACCGATTCGAAACCTATGCCATAGCTGGCGAAGAGGGATCGGGCATCATCTGCCTGAACGGCGCCGCTGCTAAGTGTGTCACGCCCGGTGACAAGGTGATCATCATGGCCTATGCCCGTATGACTCCCGCCGAGGCTCAGACGCATCGCCCCACTGTCCTGTTCGTGGACGGGGACAATCGCATCGTGCGCAAGTCCAACTACGAGAAACATGGCCGATTGAGCGACCAATAAAGGGAGAAGCTAAATGGGGAGGAGGACCTACCCCCCCCCGCTAATGGGCGCTTCGCGCCGATAAAAGCTCGCCAAGGCGAGCACTAAAAGGGGCTAACGCCCCGTGAAGCGCTCCCAAGGGATGCAGGTTCTTTTCACGGCACGCAGTGCCTTTTATCGAGCCGTAGGCTCTTTTAGCGCTCGCGTCAGCGAGCTTTTAGTTAAATATTTTTATTATGCGTATTCTTCTCGGTGTCACAGGCAGCATTGCGGCCTATAAGATAGCCAATCTTGCATCGATGTTGGTCAAACTCAAGGCCGACGTCCACGTGGTGATGACCCGCAATGCCTGTCAGTTCATAACGCCAACGACCTTCGAGACCCTGACCGGACACAAGTGCCTGGTAGATACCTTCGACCGTGACCACGAATACCACGTGCAGCACGTCTCGCTCGCACAGCAGGTGGACCTGATCCTCATCGCCCCGGCATCGGCCAATGTGATAGCCCGGTTGGCCCACGGTATATGCGACGACATGCTCACCACCACGGTGCTGGCTTCGTCGGCGCCTAAGCTCGTGGCACCGGCTATGAACACCGGGATGTGGCGCAACCCCATTCTGCAGGATAACCTGGAACGGCTGCGTCACTACGGATTCGACGTGATACAGCCTGCCACCGGACGACTGGCTTGCGGAGACGTGGGCGAAGGGAAGATGCCATCCGAGGAGGTGCTGCTGCAGCATATACTGCTGCACGTCGGACATGAACACGACTGGCAGGGCAGACGTGTGCTGATCTCGGCCGGTCCGACACGCGAGGCTATTGACCCTGTCCGATATATCACCAACCACTCGTCGGGCAAGATGGGCTACGCCCTGGCGCGGGCTGCCGCCATGCGCGGCGCGGAGGTTACGCTGGTGTCGGGACCGGTGGAGCAGACTCCTTTCTGCAGCGTGGAACGCGTGCCGGTGGTCAGCGCCGCCGATATGTACCGCGAGATGACGCAGCACAGCGATGCTGCCGACGTCATCATCATGTGCAGCGCCGTGGCGGACTATACCCCCGTCCATTGCGCCGAACACAAGATGCACAAGGGCGAGGGCGACATGGCGTTGCCATTGACCCGAACCCAGGACATACTGCAGTATCTGGGTGACCACAAACGCGAGGGGCAGGTCCTGGTGGGATTCTCGATGGAGACGGACGACCTGTTGGCCCGCTCGCGTGCCAAACTGGCCCGCAAACATGCTGACCTGATATGCGCCAACCCGTTGGTGGAGGGTCAGTCGGGCTTCGGCGTGGATACTAACCGCGTCTCGCTCATCACGGCTGACCAGGTGGTGGACCTGCCGTTGTGCAGCAAGGACGAGACGGCTCAACAGATATTGGACTATGTGCAGGAGCACTGGCTGCAAGCCTGACCACTCGCTGCGGTCATCGGACCCGCTGCTGGCAGTCGAGGTGGGCAACACCACTGTGGGACTGGCTCTGCTGCAGTATGGCGAGGTGCTCCATTCGGCGCATGTGCCCAGCAGCCGTTCGGCGTCGCAGGAGGACTTCGCGTCGAACATAACCGATGCCTGCCGTGCATGGCAGACTGGTCTTGATCGGGTGCAGTCGGTGGTGCTATCGTCGGTCGTTCCCGAGGTGGAACCACTCGTGCAGCAAGCCGTCCAGTCTTTGTGCGGCGTGCCGGTGCGTGTTGTGTCGCACGATGATATCGCCCGACGGATGCCCATCCGGGTGCCCGAACCTGCCAGGGTAGGGCGGGACCGGTTGTTGGACTGTCTGGGTGCACTGACGCTCTGCCCTGCTCCATTGATAGTGATCGATATGGGGACGGCAACCACGGTCAATGTGGTCGATGGCAGTGGCTCATTCGTGGGTGGACTCATCCTGCCCGGTGTGCGTACTGCGCTGGATGCCCTCAGTGCTCGGGCATCGCTACTGCCCGAAGTGGAGATAGTTGCCCCGCCGCACCTGATTGGTCAGAATCCAGTCGAGTGTATGCAGAGCGGCGCGGTCTATGGCACTGCTGCCATGATTGATGGCCTCATCGCACGTATTGCGGAACAGGCAGCACGGGATGTGAACCAGATGGATGGTGAGCAGTTTTCGTCATCGTCGCCTGCTTTTTCGTTATCGTCTTTGTTATCGTCTTCGTTATCGTCATCGTCTTCGTCTTTTTCTGTCCTTGCTACCGGTGGTTGGGCTTCGACCATTGTTCCGCATTGTCGGCAGTCTATCCGATACGTCGAACACCTGCAGATGCTTGGTCTCGCCGCATTGGCCCTGTGAAAACTGGGCCTTTTTTTGTTGGTATTGTTTGGGGGATGGGAGATTTGGGTTTGTTTTTTTGTTTTCGTCATCGTTATCGTACGAAGTTCTTCGTTTCCGTCTTCTTCGTCTCCGTCTTCTTCTTCGTTTTCGTTATCGTTATCTTCTTCGTTTTATTGTGCAATCATTGCCTTTTTTACCTTTTTTTCTTCAATATTCACCTCATTTTAGCCCTTTTACTGCATTTAAACCCACATTTTTATGGTGCGCAATCGGTTGTTGTGTTACACAACATAGAAAAATATTTGGATTGTCCGAAAATTGCCCGTATCTTTGCACCACCTTAAAGACATAACCATAACACGTATTAGCCCAAATGATTTAGTTTAAATCTATTACTTATTTGAAAACACTAGTATCGGACTCGTTCTGGTACGAAAAAAAGGAAAATCGTTGAGATTTTCCTTTTTTTCGTTGTGTTTGGTCGCTATTGATCGCTGCTGCTGGTGTGCGGCAGCCACCATGGTCGCGTGCGGTGGTCTCGGTTGCTGCGTGCGGTTGGTCCCTGTCGTTGCGTGTGTGGTTTCGGTCGTTGCGTGCGGCAGTTTCTGGTTGCAGTGTGTGGTGGTTCCGGTTGTTGCGTGTGTGGTCCCGGTCGTTGCGTGTGTGGTTCCGGTTGCTGTGTGTGGTGGTTCCGGTTGCTGTGTGTGGTGGTCTCGGTCAGTATCCCCTGCGCCTGCGGTCCTCCGTTCCTGTTGTATTGGACCTGAACATTTGGCCGATCTCGGCCGAATGCATCCGCTGGCATCCGCTGGCATCCGTCGGCATCCGTCGGCCTCCGTTGGCATCCGGTGCCGTCTGCCGCTGTCCTCCGGTATCCGCCATCATTCCGCAGCCTGTCGTTCTGCACGCCTCCGGAGCCAGGCGTGCCGCAGGAAGCCGAACGGAGTGGAGAGCGCCTCGCGAGGGCAGAGCGGCATCAGCACGTAGCACGAGTGGCACAGCCCTGCGAAATGGCGCACCCGTTGCCACAGTGTGTCGGTGGGTGACTGGGCGGCGTATGGTCGGCATCCCGGTACGTGTCCCAGGATCAACACCTGCAACAGCAGGCGGCCGCGACGGGCATCGGCCTTGGTCAGACCGGTCAGGCCGGCGTATCCATCAGCCTGGAATCCGAGATGGTGCACGGCTATATATCCCATGGCGCGATACAACCGGTACATGCCCAGCTCGCGCAGAGTGCGGACGAAGAGCACCTCGCCAATGGCCAGGGCGGTGCGGTCATGGTGCAGTGCCAGCATCCAATCGACCACCTGCCGCAAGGTGACCTGTTCGACCAACAGATGGTGCATGAAGTGCGCCGTCAGATAGACCATCTGCAGGCGCGGAGGGAAGACCAGTACGGAATGACCCTCGATGTCGGTGTGGAAAAGGCAGTCCGATGCCGTCTCCTCGCGCTCCAGCAACTGGTACCGTCGGTCGTGGTATATATTATAGAAGTATATGCTGCGGAAGTGCAGTTCCCACTGCATGCCGCGGCACTGCATCGAGATGTGCTTGGCGTCGTAGCCCTGCTGGGCGGTGGCGCCCAATTGTTCCAGCGCCTGTACGAACCGGTGCTGGTGGTCGAGCGTCACATAGAGATCGACGTCTCCCACGGGACGGTGCAGCGGATTGGGGTAGAGTTCGCTCAATGTGAGACCCTTGAGAATGATCGGCTCGAGTCCGCATTGGGCAAAATGATCGAGCACCGTGCACAGTTCGCGCCGGAACAGCAGGTTGTCCCGTTCCGTGCCCTGCGTGTGGGCAGTCCAGCGCATCAGTATGTCGCTGTCGGGCTGTTGGTGCGGTGGCAGGGTGAGGATGGCATCGTACACGAGTCCGCTCACTTCGTTGCTCAAAGCAAGGTCGGACACCGCGAGCCATTGTTGTCGTGTGGGTGTGCCTATGGCGGTCAATTCTTCGCCCTGGGCGGCCTTGCGCTTGGGCGCGAGGCTGCGGTAGAGCAGATCGAACAGCATAGATGTGGCAGTGATAGTCATGGTGGGATGTAATTTTGCCCAAAATTAAGACTTTTTTCCCAATCATACATTAAAATAGATTGTTTTTTGGCCTATTTAGTAATTTTTATGACCGAAAAGTTGTTTTTGTCCGAAAAACAATCTATTTTTGCCCTGTAAAACAAAATGTCCATGAATGTCACTGTCGAAGATTTTCTGAAGTATCTCAAGTACGAGCGAAATTACTCGGAACTGACAGTCCTCGCATACCGTAGGGCATTGCGAGACTATGAGGATTACGTGACGACGACCACCGGACAATGCGACATGCTGAAACTCGATGTGACGCTGGCGCGCGGATGGATGGTCAATATGGGCAAGCGCCATCTGGCAGTGGCTTCGGTCAAGCAGGCCTTCTGCGCTCTGCGTAGTTACTGCCGATACCTGAGGCGCAAGGGCCTGGTGGCAGACAACCCATTGGCATTGCTCCCCACTCCGAAAGTGACGCGCACGTTGCCCACCTGGGTGCGCGAGGAGCAGATGGACAGTCTGATAGATGACACGGAGTACGGCGACGACTTCTGCGGCGTACGTGACCGTCTGCTCATCGACCTCCTGTACAGTACTGGCATGCGCCGGTCGGAAGCAGCAGGACTGCGTGACCGCGACATCGACCTGGGAGACCGCTCGCTCCGCGTCACCGGTAAGGGCAACAAGCAGCGCATCATCCCCTTCGGTCCCGAGTTGCACACGCTCATCACACAATATTTAAATGTGCGCGATGCCAGCGTGGGTGGTCCTACAGAGACGTTCTTTACCAATGCTGAGGGTGAGGCCCTGTCGCCACAGCAGGTCACCAACGTGGTGCACAAGTACCTGAGCCAGGTGCCCGACCTGAAACGCCGTGGAGCGCACGTGCTGCGTCACTCGTTCGCCACCAACATGCTCGCTGAGGGCGCTGACCTGATGGCGGTCAAGGAGTTGCTCGGTCACTCGACGCTTGATTCGACCGAGGTCTATACCCACCTTACCCCGCAGGAACTGCTGCAGAACTATGCCAAGGCGCATCCGCGCAGCAAGAGCTGAGGAGGGCCGTTCCAGCCTCGGCTCCCCTATTCAACCGAAAACAATCCCTAAGACAATCGGCCCGTGGAGGCTCCGGCCACCCATCCGGTCATTGTCTGTATCAAATCTTTATAAGTAACCCTTTTAATTTTTACCGCTATGGAGATCACCATTCAGTCTGTAAATTTTGAGACATCTGTATCGTTGAATGAGTTCATCAATAAGAAACTTGACAAATTGAGCCGCTTCGCCGAGATCCGTACCGCCGAAGTGCAGCTGAAGATCCTAAATACGACTGATAAGGCCAATAAGGAAATTGGCATCAAGATTGCAGTGGGCGACCAGCAGTTCTTCGCCAGCCGCGCAGCCGAGGCATACGAGGAGGCAGTGGCTGAAGCATGCGACGCCCTCGAACGTCAGATCAAGAAGCAGAAGGAAAAGAGCAAGGCTTGAGCCACGCTTGATGCTGCTTTTTC
>JAILKE010000049.1 GCA_024694125.1 Bacteroidales bacterium | reverse complement strand
AAGACCCGAAAAGGTTCTTATGTTGGAAGCTGACCAGTTCTCTGGTAAGTTCGAATTCCGACCTTTGGAACCAGGCTACGGCATTACAGTCGGTAATGCTTTACGCCGTATATTGATTTCTTCACTCGAAGGCTTTGCTTTCACCTCTGTAAAGATCAGTGGTGTAGAGCATGAGTTTGCCACTATTCCGGGTGTAATGGAAGATGTTACCAACATCATCCTTAACCTTAAGCAGGTACGTTTGAAGCAGATCGTCGAAGGTGCCGAGAACGAAACAGTTCGGATTTCAGTCAAGAATCAGGAAGTACTGAAGGCAGGTGACCTGCACACTGGTATGACTGCATTCGAGGTATTGAATCCAGACCTGGTTATCTGCCACATGGACTCAAGTGCAAATTTCGATATTACACTGACTATTAACAAGGGTCGTGGATACGTTCCAGCAGAGGAGAACCGCGTTGCTAATTCTGAGGTAACAGTCATCCCTATTGACTCAATCTTCACACCTATCCGTAATGTCAAGTACACTGTAGAAAACTTCCGAGTTGAGCAGAAGACTGACTACGAAAAGTTGATTATTGAGGTTGATACCGATGGTTCTATTCATCCAAAGGATGCATTGCGCGAAGCTGCTAAGATCTTGATTTATCACTTCATGCTCTTCTCTGACGATAAGATCTCGCTCGAGTCAAATGACAATGAGGTCAACGAGGAGTTTGATGAAGAGGTACTTCACATGCGTCAGTTGCTCAAGACCAAACTTACCGATATGGATCTTTCAGTCCGTGCTCTCAACTGCTTGAAGAGTGCTGATGTCGAGACTCTTGGTGAGTTGGTTGTGTTCAACAAGACCGATCTTCTTAAGTTCCGTAACTTCGGTAAGAAGTCACTTACAGAGCTTGAGGAACTTCTCCAGAGCTTGAATCTGTCGTTCGGCATGGATATCACGAAGTATAAACTTGATAAAGATTAATTATAACAATGAGACACAATAAGAAATTCAATCACCTTGGACGCACCAAGTCACATCGTGAGGCTCTCCTCTCGAACATGGCAGTGTCGTTGATTAAGGCTAAGCGCATCACTACTACTGTAGCCAAGGCTAAAGCTCTTCGCGTCTATGCAGAGCCTATCATCAATCGTGCAAAGGAGGATTCGACCAACAACCGTCGTATTGTCTTCTCTTTCCTTCAGGACAAGGAGGCAGTCAAGGAGTTGTTCGGTGAGATCTCAGTCAAGATTGCTAACCGTCCTGGTGGCTATCTTCGCGTCCTCAAGCTTGGCAACCGTCTTGGTGACAATGCTGCTACTGCAATGATCGAATTCGTTGATTACAACGAGAACCTCTTGAAGGAGAAGGAGGCAGAGAAGAAGACTAAGACTCGTCGTTCACGTGCTAAGAAGGCAGTTGCTGCTGAGAACGATGACGATAAGCCAAAGCCATCTAAGCCAGATAAGCCGGTTGATCCTGATGAGACTCCAACTACTGATTAATTTCAATAGTAAATATAAGGAAAGCCCTTACACTTTTTGTGGGGGCTTTTTTTATTCAATCTCGCTCTGTGTTGAGCAGTTGAATATAGCCTCATGCTGATAGAAGATTTTGCCTCTTCAGTCATAGCAGTCTCATGAAAATTCCCTCCGTTTAGGGAATTTTTCTTTTCAATATGTCAAAGAACGTATGGACTTGGGCCTTCACTTTGAGGGAGGTGTCACTGCTTCCTCTCTATATAGACAATAGATCGAAGTGCACTTCGGAACTGTCTGTTTGAGGTTATTGGTCCGTTGCATTTGCGAAATCAGCAGTCCGAATGGATTGTTTCCTTCTCAAATGCGGTGCAAAGGTAGAGGATATTTATCTCAATTCCAAATTTTGCCCCCCTATAGTTTTGCCTATACTTGGCTATATTTCCCGCTACAGGTACCTGTACTTAATATTTGGTTCTTGCTGAAAAGAACATTTCCCTCATATTTTGAATTATAAGATTCGAAATATTGAATTTCGTTTGAGTTGAGTTCTCCCTTTCAGACAATGTCGAAAAGTATGAAGGATGTAGTCGAACAATACGACTTCCCGATTCCTTCTTATCTCTCTTATAAAGATCATTTGATATGTTTGACGTAAATCAGATCCGTAAGGATTTCCCTATATTAGATTCACAGGTTTATGGCAAGCCGCTTGTATATCTGGACAACAGTGCTACAACCCAGAAACCCCTTTGCGTAGTAGAAAAGTTGACGGATGGCTATCTGCATCACAATGCCAATGTGCATCGCGGAGTGCATTTCTTGAGCCAGGATGCGACCGATTTGCATGAAGGCTCACGTCGCCGTATGCAGACCTTCATCAATGCTGCTTCGTCCGATGAAATCATCTTTACGCGTGGTACTACAGAGTCCATCAATCTCGTCGCGAGCAGTTTCGGTGAGACATTCTTGCAGGATGGAGATGAAGTGATTGTCAGTGCCATGGAACACCATTCCAATATCGTTCCTTGGCAGTTGTTCCAGCAGCGTCGCAAGATAGTGCTCAAAGTCATTCCGTTCAATGACCTCGGAGAGTTGGACATGGATGTATATGCACAACTGTTTACCGAAAGGACCAAGTTAGTGAGCGTCACCCATGTGAGCAACGTATTGGGAACAGTCAATCCCGTTAAGGAGATAATTCGCATTGCACACAGTCATCAGGTGCCAGTTTTGGTCGATGGTGCGCAATCAACCCCGCACCTCAAGGTCGATGTACAGGACCTTGATGCCGATTTCCTGGTCTTCTCAGGTCACAAGGTGTATGGCCCTACCGGAGTAGGCGTTCTGTATGGTAAGCGCCAATGGTTGGAGCAGATGGTTCCCTATCAGGGTGGAGGAGAGATGATACAGTCCGTATCGTTCGAGAAGACGACATTCAATGAATTGCCCTATAAGTTCGAAGCCGGAACTCCAGACTTCATCAGCACAGTGGGATTGGCTACAGCCATAGATTATGTGGAAAGCATTGGCCTGGGTGAGATAGCCCAATATGAGCAGCAGTTGCTCGATTATGCGACCGAGCAATTCCAGCAGATACCAGGCATGCGTATCTTCGGTCAGGCCCATCACAAGAGCGCCGTACTCAGTTTCCTGGTTGATGGCATACATCACTACGATATGGGTTTGCTGTTGGACAAGATGGGCATAGCCGTCCGCACCGGACATCATTGTGCCCAGCCACTCATGCAGTCTCTTGGCATTGAGGGTACTGTCCGAGCCTCCTTCTCATTCTACAACACTATGGAGGAGGTCGATAAACTCGTAGCAGGAGTGAAGCGCGTTTGTGGTATGTTTGGTGTCAAATAAGGGTGCCAAACCATAGTACAGCGTTCCAAAAGGTCCTAATAATGAAAAAAGTTGTCCGAAAATTTGCATTTCTCAAAAAATAGCCTTATCTTTGCGCTCGGTTTTAAGAAATCAATTTTTCTGGACCAAGGATTCGGGATGTAGCTCAGTTGGTTAGAGTTCACGTCTGGGGGGCGCGAGGTCGCCTGTTCGAGTCAGGTCATCCCGACCGTATCGGTTATCTTCATTCGAAGGTAACCGATTTTTTTGTGCCATCCAACGTGCATCAGTTGCGCGACGTGCCATTCGTAAATGGGCAAGAAGGAGTGTTAATGGGTTAAAAAGGTAGATAAAAGCATAATAATATCATTTTCATTTGTTAATGCCGAAGTTATTCCTTATATTTGCACACAATAATGGCGTATAGAGATGGAAAAGTACATCAATGGCGAGAGGCATTCCCGTTTGCAACACTTTGAGCAGTCCATGTTGAGTATATACAACTCCATGGGACTGGCATTTATGACATCACACAACCTTAAATACAAACCAGAGCTATGACTACGCTAAATCTTATTACTTTTGCATCCGTTTTTCAGGACAAGACAGAACAGTCAATCAGAGAGGCACATCGAGAGTTGTTCGATGCGCTGGACAGTCAGTATGACGTGCGCGTCATATTCGAGGAGGATCTTCCGACCTTCAGGCCCAAGTTGCAGGAGATGACCTTGCTCTTCATTGCCACCGGCGGGACCGAGGGAATGGTCGTGCGTCGGTACAAGGAGTTGGCGCATCCTTTGATTTTCTTGACCGATGGCAAGGCCAATTCCCTTGCAGCATCGATGGAGTTGAGTTGTTGGGTCCGACATCAGGGCGATACCTGTTCCATCCTACATGGTCCGATGCGCGTCATCATGAGCAAACTGCAGTTGCTCGAGGAACGCAAGAAACTGTCCGGTTTGCGCATCGGCGTATTGGGCGAGCCTTCCGACTGGTTGGTTTCGAGTGGCGTCAGTTATGCCAAGGCGCGCGAAGTCTGGGGTATAGAGTATGTCGATCTCGATCTGCAGCAAGTGGTGCAGCAGTTCGAGGCCACCCCAGTGACGCCGGCGCTTCAGGAGCAGGCCGATGCCTTCATCCGCGGCGCACAGTCCTGTCGAGAGCCCAGCCGCGATGATGTCTTCCGTGCTGTCCGACTTTTCCAGGCACTGCGCACCATCGCCCGGCAGAAGCGTCTCAACGCCTTGACCATTCAGTGCTTCTCGCTCATCCCCACCACCCATACCACAGGGTGTCTGGCTTTGTCCATGCTCAATGACGAGGGCATCGTAGCCGGATGCGAGGGCGACCTGCAGTCCATCTTCACGATGTTACTCAGCCAGCGCCTCACTGGGCAATATGCTTTCATGGCCAATCCCGCATTCATCGATACCGAGCGCGACGACATCCTGTTTGCCCATTGCACCATCGGGCTCAAGGGGTGCCAGCAGTACATCATCCGCAGCCATTACGAGAGTCAGAGCGGCGTAGCCATCCAGGGCATCCTGCCCACAGGCGCTGTTACGGTACTCAAGGTGGGCGGTCGTGCCCTCGACGAGGCCTTTGTCAGTGATGGAGAGTTGCTCGACAACGAATCCGACCAACACAAGTGCCGCACCCAGGTCCGCGTACATCTGTCGCGTCAGGGCGTAGGCGAGCATTATTTCCTGGCCGACAGCATCGGCAATCATCACATCATCATTCCAGGACATCATGCCGAGCCGTTGCAGACATTGTTCCAGTCCATGGGAATCAAGTTGCGCCAATGGTAATGAGTCGTCTGTATCAATTGTTGTTGTGGCTGGTATGCGCTGTGACACTGGCAGGATGTCGGACCGCTGGATCCGAAGATCCCGCCTCTGCCCGAGCTGTCTATTATTGGCGCACCGAGTATAGGCTCAGCGCCGCCGAGCGCACCTTCCTGTCCGGTCATCGCGTCACACATCTGTATATGCACCTGTTTGACGTGGTGCGTCGTGGGGGAGGGCTGCAGCCCAATGCCACCATCCGCATCAGCGACAGCATACCCGCAGGTGTGACCGTCATACCCGTGGTCTTCATTGCGTACGATGCCCTGCGCGACACTACAGGTTGGAGCCGTCTGCCGTCGCTTGTAGCAAGCCGGGTAGTCGATGTGATGGTGTCCAATGGTCTGGCACGTCCCGCCGAACTGCAGATAGACTTCGACTGGACAGCTACCAACCAGGAATACTATTTCCAGTTCCTGACCCAGTTGCGCCAGGCATTGCAGGAGCAGGGCATTGCCCGACTGTCCGCCACCATCCGTCTGCATCAACTCACTATGGCGCCGCCGCCGGTTGACTATGGAGCGCTCATGGTCTATAATACAGGGCAGTATGCCGATGTCCGTGAACGCTGTTCCATCCTCACGCCCCAGTCCGTGCAGCCCTATCTGCGCCACCTGTCGCACTATCCCTTGCCGCTCTGCACCGCCTTGCCCATCTATCATTGGGACCTGCTCTATCATGGCGATCATTTCGAGTGCATTCTGCGTGGGGTGGATTTGTCCGATACAGCGCGGTTTGAGCAGGTCGATGCCACCCATTACCGCAGTCAGTCCTACCAGGCCATCCCTATCGGACCAGTCAGTATGCAGGGCGATGGCCGCATCCTGCCGGGCGACGTCGTGCATCATGAGTCTGTCAGTGCAGCCGTGTTGGACAGCGTGCGGCAGATGTTGCAGCGAGAGCGGCCCACCATGTGTGACCGTTTGATATTATATCATTTAGATCAACAACAATTTAATCAATACGAAAATGAAGAGTTGGAAAGGCTTTATCTTGGCCGTTAGTCTCCTCCTGTCTCAACCGATGACAGTCTGGGCTTGTGGATACTGGGACGATCACGCGACCTACAACCTGTTCCGTTGCGTTGAGCCGTTGCCCGATGCCCATGCCGAGCGACTCAATGAGAGCGTTCAGTTCTGGTCGGGCTATACCGGTATTCCAGTCGATGACCAGGACCTACGGTGGGATGTCTCTTACCTCAGTCTCGCTTCGTTCGAAGCTCCGGAGAACAACCGCCTGCTCCACCATCTGACCGAGCATCGTGACACCCAGGCACTCGCTTTCCTTCGCCTCAACACCCAGCTCGAACACTATCAGCATGCTGCCAACAGCTGGGACTACGAACCAGTCACTCCACAGCAGTACGAGGCTCTGCTGGAGCAGATTGAGGCACTGCAGGTCCCCCAGGCCTTGACCGAGCGACTCGTTTTTCTACGCCTGCGTTGCCTCTTCCAGTTGCAGCGTTATGACCAATGTCTCGCCCTGTGGAACGACGTCGCTTCCCATTGGGCCGACACCCCGTTGCGCCGCCGTTTCGAGGGGTATGTGGCGGGCGTGCACTTTGCACGGGGAGAGTATGCTCTGGCTACCGATATGTATTTCCGCCTTGGTGATGACGAGAGTATAGGTATGTGTGTCAATCGGTTGCTCAATGTCTCCGATGCCGAGACCGAGTTCCGCCGTGACCCCAACAGCCTTCTGCTTGGGTATCTGCTCGAGGATTATGCCAATTACTATTACCATGCCGTTGCCAACGATATAGTTCATCAGAACGCATCCGATTATCCCCTTTGGCACAAGGTCTGGAGCGATAGCCGGCGTATGGAGCAGTTCGCCCTTCGTGTGGCACGTGAGGACAAGGTGCGCGACCGGAAGATGTGGCAGGCTTTCGCCGGATTCCTTCAGCTGGTGCGAGGAGAGTCGCGCAAGGCCGAGGCTACCTTCGCCGTGGCCGAGCAGCTGCCTGGCAATGACATCGTACACAGCCTGCTCCGTCACTATCGGTTGATGGCTCAGCTCGATACACATCGTCCTGATACCGAGTTCGACCAGTATCTCGGCGGTGAAATCAGGTATTATCGTCGTGGCCGTTTCGGCAATGCGCTCGAGGAGTCCGTCCTCGCCAATCTCTACAGTTACGAACTTTCCAATCGCATCACGCGTTATATCCGGCGCAAGTCCAATCCGGTGCTGCCGTTGTTCTTCGCCCAGAGTGTCTATGGCGATTGGCGGTTCAATCCAGTACTCGAAATGTCACAATGTATGACCACGGAGCAGGTGCGTCAGGTCCGTGAGGTGGTCGATACGCAGCAGTGTCCCGACAGTCTCATTGCAGCCCTGCTGCCAGCAGTCACTGTTACCACGGGATGTGTCAACGAGGTGCTGGGTACCAAGTTGCTTCGTGAAGGGCGTTTTGCCGAGGCAGCCGACTTCCTCAGTATGGTGTCGCAGAACTATCAGAACAGTCTTGGCATTGCTCCCTATCTGGCTTCGCGTCAGTTGTCGTCCGTACCTTTCCGTCGCAAGAACTACAAGTATCCGACCGAGTCCGTCCTTCGTCGCAATGCCAAGGTCGAATACTGTCAGCAGGTACTCCAGTTGCAGCAGCAGATAAGTGCGTGCAGTGATCAGCATCAACGTCACGAGTTACAGTATCGTTTGGCCGACCTCTATTTCCAGGCCTCGCCGGCAGGCGACCTATGGGCTATCAGCGAGTATGCCATGAGTTCTACGGATTCGCTCTGTAATGGACTCAATCTCCTGGCTGATACGCTCATCCATCAGATATTGTCCGAGACTACCGATGTCTCGATGCAGACCTATTGCTACTATGCCCTGGCTGCCAATCCTGCCAGTGGTGCCGTTCCCGCATTTGCCTATGACTTTGAGTCGTCCGAATTTCGCTTGACAGCTTCGCGGGGAGATGCGCTCAATGCATACAGTTGGCTGAGGCAGCACCGTGATAATAGTCATCCAGTCTATAAGTCTTGCGATTGGCTCGGCCTCTATGTTACGGAGAGAAAATAGTCAATAAGTATCCTTTTCCCGGGAGCATTTGCGAGTTCATGCGGTTCAATGTAGGATGATATTGTGTCCCTTTGCCTATGTAAATGCTCCCTTTACATCGCAATTTCAGCTAAATTTTATGTTATTTATCCAAAATAATTGAGTTTGTTTGTATTTTAGTTTTCATATTAGTAACTTTGCGGCGCAATAGGTAAGAGTTTCCAATGTCTAACATCAATATTTTAATTCCCCAATGAAGAAAGTAAATTACAAGTTGGCTGCTCTCTTTGCAGCTGCAACTCTTTGTGCAGGTATGGTATCCTGCAAGGATGATGACAAGAAATCGGACGATTTCGCAGGTCTTGACAATCCTGTTAATCCAGTCGCACCAACATCGGAGAGCGCAATGTCGGCCGAGGACCAGAAGGATTACCTTGAGAAGGTAGCCCTTGAACTGATGGACCAGATGCCTGCTTCCGAATTCGAGCAGGTCATCGAGATGTACGATGATTGGACCCAGCAGTTGAGTTCCGATCAGAATGATGCCCATAGCATCACCCGGTGGGCCAATCAGGCAGTTGAGTCTATGTTCGAGGTTCTCAGTCTTCAAGATACAACCCTTCGAGAGATGCGCGGCAAGAGCTATATCGATAGTCACATTGTGCGCTCTAATAGACGCGCGTTGCTCTCATTGTCCAACTTTACAGGTCATTTCACCCTCAATAACAAAGAGTGGGAGTATGCCGAGGCTAACGATTTGCAGTTCGCATTTACTGACAAGAGCGGTAGATTGTGCCAACTGAAGTTGCAGACCAAGGGCGACACCAAGTCTGTAAAGGTGTTTACTGAGATCGATTCGGACGAATACCAGGAATTGATCATGGGCGAAGATGGTATCAGAAATTATGAGATCACTTATGTCGATGATACCGCTCTGTATGTGCTCCAATTGCCTGAGCAGGTAATCTTGACCCTCACCTGTGCAGACATGCAGGTGCTCAAGGGAACCTTTACCTTCGATCTCTCCAAGATTGATGGCGAGCAGTTCGACATCAGCAAGAGTGCATTTGATGTTTCGTCTTCCATTGAATTGGCCAACGGTTACAAGTACGAGATGTGCCAGTTCGCCTATTCGGGCAATGCTCACGCTACTCTCTCATACCGTCTCAGCAAGAATGACAAGACCCTCGTCGCTTGGGGTATTGCTACCGATGTCAAGGGCCTCCCTTCTGCTTATGCTGACGAACTCCTTTCGTATGGATTCAATGATCTCGAACTGGACAAATTCAACCTCACGGATGTTGTGGTCCTGGTCAATGTGCTCGGCAAGGTTCAGTTGCGTGGCACCATCAGTGATTATCTTGCATTTAGCGAGGCTGCCAATAGTTTAGAGAACAGTGATGAGGAATCCATCGAACTGTCTGATTACAAGGCCCTGGTTGAGAACCTCAATTCCAAGTTCAACTTGGGTATCTTCTATGATGGCAACAATGTGCAGCAGGCCGATTTCAAGTTTGCTGTCTTTGCCGAGGATGGCGATGACGACTTTGAGTACGTTCCTGTCATCAAGTTCGGTGACCAGACCACATACGGTGAGATTGGCTCATTCTTCAATGAAAAGAGTTTCGCCAATGTAATCAAGGCTTTCGGTCAGCTGATGGAGGATTATCAGGCGTTGGGCAAGTAACCCCTTGTCGCCTGTATGGATCGTATGAGGAGTAATTTTCCTCTCTATATATTTTTGACAATGGCACCCTGTGCGCTTTCGTCCGAGGTTTCGGCCCAGGATGATACGAGCGCATGGGGTGCTCTGCTTGATAGTGTCACGGTGCGCTCTTACAGGTACAGTTCCTCGGTGCGCCTTGCTTCCGATGGGGCATCCCTCTGGGACATGGGCAGCATGCAGCAACTGCCGCAGGTGTTGGGCAATGCCGATCCTGTACACTATGCCCAGATGCTGCCGGGGGTACAGACCAACGGCGAGTACCGTAGCGGCATCTATATCCAGGGGTGCGACAATCAGCACAACGTCATTTCTGTGCAGGGGGCGCCGCTCTACAATGTGACCCATCTGCTCGGATTTTTTTCTGTGTTCAATGCTCCGCACTACGCTTCGATGTCAGTAGCTCGGGGTGCAACTTCTTCTGCTGCCCCCAATCGCTTGGGCGGACAACTGGATGTGCAGCATTGTCTGTCGCTGCAGGATACCGTGAGCGGCATTCTGTCGGTGGGGCTGATCTCATCGCAGGGAACGCTGAGATTGCCACTGTCGTCGAGCACGTCGCTCACCCTCTCTGGCCGTGCCTCGTACTTGAATTGGCTCTATGGCGACTGGCTCCGTACGGACCAGCAGCAGTTGGGCTTCTCCTTCTACGATGCCAATGCCACGCTCTTGCATCGTCATGGAGAGCGCCATCTCTTCATGGTCGATCTGTACAGCGGCAGTGACCATGGCGACATCGTGGGAGGAGGTTATTCTGTAGGGCTCGATACCCGGTGGGGCAACTATCTGGGACAGGTGCACTGGTGGTACGATGGGGCAGGAGTCAGTGCGCACACCATGGCCTATGTCACTTCGTACCACAATCGGGCCTCGCTCAGTCTGCAGGGTCTCGACCTGCCGCTCTCGTCCGGCATTACCGATGTCGGGTTGCGTCACGAGACACAGTTCGGCCATTGGTCGGTCGGAGCCGAGGGGATACTGCATCTGGTGCAACCGCAGCATGGCGTAGCTGATTCTGTACGGTCCGATGTCATCCGTTCGACCGAGGTCTCGGCATGGGGACATTACGACTATCCCTTGTCCCGCTACTGGCACCTGAATGGCGGTTTGCGTTTCAGCGGATTCTTGGCCGATGGGAGTCGTTATTCTGCCATTGACCCTTCCGTTCGCCTCTCTTATGCCGACGGAACCTGGCAGTGGGCGGTGTCCTATGCCTTGCGTCACCAGTATCTGTTCCAGACGGGATTCTCCGATGCAGGACTGCCGACCGAGTATTGGCTATCGGCCGATGCTCAGTTCTCGCCGCAGTATGCCCACGAGTGGACCACCGGTGGCAGTGTCTATCTGTTCGACAGGCGTTACCGACTTTCGGCCGATCTTTTCTCTCGTGTCCTGTATCATCAGTTGAGTTATCGCGGTTCGGTGCTGGATCTGGCCAATGCAGCATCCACGGCACAGCCGGATTGGATTGGGCATGGACGTGGATACAGCTATGGCGGCAGTCTGATGCTGCACCGATGCGCAGGTGCGCTGACCGGTTGGGTCAGTTATACCTATACCCGAGCACGGCGCACCTTCTCCTCCGGGGGGTGGCGCCGTACGTCTCCCGCCAGTCACGAACGCCCGCACGAAGTCAACGCCGTAGCTGCCTATCGCTTGAACCGTCATTGGAATCTGGGCGCGACGTTGGTCTATGCTTCGGGGACACCGTTCACGGCTGCCCGTTCGGTCTATATGTTGGACCACAATATCGTCCTGAACTATGGCGAGTACAATGCTGCCCGCCTCAGTCCCTACATGCGCGTGGACCTTTCGGCGGACTATCATTGGCTGGACCGTCGTGGCGCCACCCATTCCGTCAATCTCTCGGTCTATAACGTAGGCAGTCGCAGCAACGAACTGTTCTACTACCTCAGGGTGCGCGATGACGGCACTTTCGTCTATCGTCCAGTCAGTTTCGTGTTGCGGGTCTTGCCCTCGCTCAGTTATACCTATAGGTTTTGATTTGTCATTATGTGGTATAGATTGATATCGTTTATGCTTTTGGCTCTGACGTGTGTCGGTTGTCAGGAGGATTTCGGTCAGACGACCGAGTCCTCTTCTCTGGTGGTCGAGGGCTGGATCGAGGCGGAATCGTTCCCTGTGGTCCAGGTGAGCCGCACGTTGCCTGTCAGCACACATCCGCAGGATGTCTCGGTCATCAACGACTATCTGGTCCGGTGGGCCAAGGTTACTGTGAGTGATGGCGAGAGTGAGGTGGTCCTGACGGGGCTGTACAATGAGGCCTACTACCCGCCTTTCGTCTATACGACCAGTGATATGCGTGGCGCCCCAGGTCGTCATTATACCCTCACGGTCCAGTATCGCGATTACTGGGCTAAGGCCGAGACTACCATACCGGATGTCGCGCCCCGGCAGTGCGACTATAGGGTTGCTGCGAGTGGGGAGTCCGATACGTTGTACCAGATTGAGGCCTCGGTTGTGTCCGATGGTTATGATGCGCAGGGCTATTATCAGTTCTTCACCAGCACCGATGCGGTTCATCTGCAGTACCAACCCAGTCTGGGCGGCACTCTCGATGGCGCAGCCTTGGCCAGTGCAGGGGTCGTCACCTTGCATCGCGGCCACCGTTGGGATCTCTATCCATATACCCCCTGTTTCTCTCAGTCCGACGTCGTCAATGTGAAATTGGCCCGTATGGATTCTGTCTCTTACCGCATCTGGCGCAGTTATACAGAACACATGTCTCTCTCAAACCTGATGTTCCTGGCTCCCTCTGCGGACCTGGAGACCAATGTTCAGGGCGGTTATGGCTACTGGTGCGGCTATAATGCGGTCAGGAAACAGATAGTCATCGCCGATTCGCTGCAATGAGAAATAAGGGTTAAGGTTTAATGGTCGTTAAAGGTTAATGGAGGAATGATTGACTGAATTGCCTTTGACCCCACCACAGCCCGACCAAGGAGGTGGCAATACCTCGAAATGAAAAAAGCCTATTGCACTTTGTGTATGAGTGCAATAGGCTGAATTTGTTAGTATGGGTTGTGTTATACAATGTGGGTATTGGATTAAGGGTCCATCAATATCTAAATAATCTATTTCTTTTCTGGTTTGAACACGGGACGGATGACGCGGTTCCAGCGGCGCATATCAACTATCTCGCGCATATCGACGTTCTCGCTGATTAGAATCTTGCGGAGGGCACTGACGCTGTACTTCACACCGAGTGCTTTCTGTTTCTCAGCCCAGGCACGATACTGTTCGTCGGTCCAGTGATATATTGGAATATCCTTAGTAATCTCGTAGTTCTTGATACCCAGTTCCTTCAGGATATTTACGGTGCGGTCGATAGTCTCTTGCGGCACGTCTGTACTGGCCTGGATATAGACTTTGAGGTCTGGTTTGTCCTTTGACAGGCTGAACCGTTCGTACATATTGAACGAAGTCCCTTTCAGCCAACTGGTGTGTGGACGAGGTGACCAATCTCCTACAGGCCATGGACCATCCTCCATGTGGTTACGGTTCTTGTCGTATATGACGATGGTCTGCACGCGTGGCACATTGTCCTTGACTGTTCTTGGGATTACAACATCCTTGGTGACGAGGTTGATGACCGTCTTTTCGCCCTCTGGATAAAATTCAATCTTCTTGACCGCTGTGCTTGGGAAATCGGGTACGCTGTCTTTTCTGTAGGTTATACCATCCACTTTGATGATGTGTTTTTTATCAGAATAGCAATAACCCAACCAAGCATTGGCTTCATCTATATAACTGGAATTGGTGTTGGCATCTACTATCCAAGTGCCCTTTTCGTGGTGGAGTAGGTAATAAGGAGCTACAGGTCTGCCTTTGATGGTCTGCGTAGTTACGTACTCGACAGCTCTTTTATATTTCGCCTTTGGGGCATCGGTAGTGCCCTGAGGTTCTGGAGCGGAGAGAGTTGCAACGGTTTCTTCGATCGGTTGGATGATGCTCGGAGTGGCGAAGACGCTCAGTGCGAGCATCGCGAGTGGGATGACGTAGAGTATCTTGCTCCGCATCCACGGGTGGGTTTTAGGTTTGCACATCATTTTGATTCTGTTTTTAATGATACTGTGATTGAAACGGTTGGCTAACGGGAAGGATAGATTGCAGGCTGCAGTCTGGAGCAGCAGCAACTGGTAGGAGTGAGGGTCGATGCCCTGACGCAGTACATAGTCATCGGCCTCATATTCGTGCACGTCGCGCAGGTGGCGGGCCAGGAGGAAGACCAGCGGGTTCCACCATTGGAGCATCTGTACCAGCGTGAGCAGCACGATGTCGAGCGAGTGGCGGTGACGGATATGGCCCTCTTCGTGCAGGATGATCTCGCGTCCGTTGCGGTCATAGTCCTGATTGCTGATCACTATGTTATTGAGCCAGCAGAAGGGTGACACCTGTTCGGAGTGACAATAGATATGGACGCCGTCCTTGTGTTCCTGCCATAGGCTGCCCCGTCGGATGATGAAGCCCATCCGACCGAACTGCCACAGCCGGATGCTCAGAACCAGAGTCATGCCTATGGCGAAGAGCATGCTCACGATGCCGAACCAGTCGTGCGTCGGCTGTTCCTGTTCCGTGGCTGTTGCTCCGTCTGCGAGGGCGGTTACCTCGGCAACGGCCTCGTGGTCATGCGCCTCGGACATCGTCATTTGCGAGGTCAACTCCTCGTCGGCCGTATGGATGGGTATGCCTGCCTCTATCATCTGCTTCTGTGCCCGATGCACGACGGGGTTGTGGTCTATCGACCATTCCGATACATTACACAGGGGCAACAGCAGGGACAGACCCAGTATGACGAGCAATGTCAGGCGGTTGCGGCCCAGACACTTCTCGCGGTGCAGCCACAGGGCGTAGGGTAGGTAGAGCAGAGTCAGCACGAAGGCGCTCTTGGTCGAGTATAGGAAGAATGTAGTCATCATGGTTGTTGCTTGTTTATCTCGTCCAACATCTCCTGGATATCATCGGCCGACAGTTTCTCCTCCTTGACGAAGAAGCTGAACATGGACATCAGACTGCCGTCGAAGAAGTTCTTCTTCACCTCCTGCATCGTCTGGCGGGTGTATTGCTGCCGGGTCATCTTTGCCTTGTACCACTGCGTCTTGCCTTCGCCCTCGCGCTTGGTGTACTCCACGAATCCCTTTTCGTATAGGATGCGCAGGTACGAAGCAATGGTGGTGTAGGTCGGCTTCGGGTCGGGGTAACGTTCCAGGATGTCGTGCCCGCATGCGGGGTGACCAATGTCCCACAGGATGGACATCATTTGAAATTCTACTTTGGTCAGGATTCTTTCTTTCTGTTTCATGGTCAATGCTTTGTTTGTTGGTGCAAAGGTATAACGGTGTTTTGTATTTTGCAAGTTTTCGAAATCGAAAAGTTTAGAAATAGGTAATTTTTTAACATATTTTTATCGAAATACAGGGTTCGGTTTCTCTCCCAATGGTATTAAACGGTTTGTTTTCTGTTCTATTGATTTATTGCTGTCCGTTCGATGGCGAAGTAGTTGAGCCAATCCTACTAATACTAAAAAAGGCTGATTCCTTGGCGGAGTCAGCCCAATGTTCCTATGCATAGGGAGTCATGCCCTATTTTCTCGGAGCAACGCGTGGTAGGTTCTTCGGTGGACGTGGCACAGGATTGATTCCGTTGCCCGAACTGCCGCTGCTGTTCTTTCGCAGGGCATCCTGTATGAGGGGTCCCAGGTCGATGCCCAGTTTCGAACCACCCACGTTGACGAACGGCCGTATGATGGGAGCGGTCCATTGCCCCGTCAATGGGTCATAACTGTGGTAGGCACCGGCATCGATGCCGAAAGGTAGGTCCGTGTCGGTTTGTAGTGAGATGTAGCCGCCCCATTGATAGCCAGGACCTATGTCTATGGACGATCCGAATGATCTGGTCGTGTAGTTGCCGAACACCGTGGTGGAGAAGAATCGGTTGGGCTGCCAGGTGATGGAACCGCTGAAATCGGCTGTGTTGTAGTAGATTGAATGTTTGTTCAGTCCGGCGCCAACGTCGAATGACCAGTATCGTCCCAGGGTCTGCCTTATTCCCATTCCAGCGTTGGAGGTGTAGCCGAAGAATGGAGAACCGCTCCGGCTGTTGTACCCATACATATATCCTGTGACCCAGTAAGGCAATGTGCTGCCCTTGGGCCATAATTGTATCTTCTTGTCAGGTACTTGGGGCACTTGGGGTTCAAAGGCGGGATTGACTGGAATATCGGACGCCAGGTTGAGCTGCATATTCGGAGACAATGTCCCATTTATTGGCTCGTGGATTGGCTCAGTCAGTTGCCGTATGTCTTCGTCGGACAGCCCTGAGCCCTCCATGCGTGGCACGGAGTCATTCTGCTGCTGCGCCCATGTGGGCAATGACAGCATACAGCCTATGCAAAGAGCTATGGTGTAGCGTTTCTTCATTCAGACGGGTGCGTTTCTTGGGCAACAGGTGCGGTTATCATCTCTTTCGTTTTGGAACCCATGACAAGTTGTTTATTGTTCCATGACATTATGCCCTCATGCCCAACGGATTATAGTGGGATAGATACATATTGGTGAATACCGCTACAAATATACATCATTATTTTGAATTACCGTTGTTTCCCCGCTCCTTTTTGCATTTTTGTCCCATTTATACCCATTTGTACGGATTGAATGTCCATTGCACATGACTGTTTCCGTGGGGAAAAAGTCCAATGAACTTTGCATTTGACCGAGATACCAGCTGTAGAATCGAGATTTTCTACAACTGATAGTTGTATTTTTGTATCGAATATATTATCTTTGTCTCCAAATAATAGATAAGATAATGACGTTTGACAAGATATTGGACAACAATACTCTTTGGTCAGTTCGGTATGATGGCGATGCAGATAATGCATTGCAGATGCTTTTTTAGCAATGGAGTGATCCAGAGTGGTTGGTAAATTTCGTCCTTTGGAGAATAGCCGAACTGGCGAAATGACGCTGGGTAAAGAAAAGGCGAGAATTAAGAATCGAACGCAACATGCTTCTTGGCTGCGTATTTATGCTATAAAATTGGAGCCTGGATGTTATATCATTACAGGAGGTGCCATCAAACTAACTCGTACTATGCAAGAACGGCAACATACTTTGGTTGAACTGCAAAAAATGGAAAAAGTTCGTAATTTCCTGTTAAACGGAGATGTCATCGATGCTGACGATTTTGCCGAGTTTTTGTCTGATATTAAAAATTAGAAAGGAGATAGATTGTATGAAACAGAAGACTCTCGAATTTCTTGAAGCCCATAAGAGCGAAACCTCTTCCAACTGGAGAGAGGAGTCGGAATGGCGTCGCGACAATTGGTCGTGGCTACGTCATTCTCAAAGGATTGCGGCTATGGTCCTTTTGCGCATGAAACAATTGGATTTGACCCAAAAGGTCTTGGCTGAACGGATGGGATGCTCTCAACAGTATATTTCTAAAATATTAAAAGGTAAAGAAAATATGTCGCTAGAAACACTTTCTAAATTGGAAAGTGCGTTAGAAATCTGTTTGATCGCCGACAGTCCAGTTCCAGCGGCAAATCAAGTCGCAGATGACTTTGAAATTGACTATAAGGGCGGTCCTACTATTTTTTGATTAATTGCTGTTTTTGTGGATATTAAGACGTTCGTTAATAGCTGAATATGCCTTCGATTTATTACTAATACTGTGATTCGGACTGGCTTTTTCTTTCGGTTCAGTCTCCCGATTGGTTTACAATGCTTGTGAACAGGAGAAAATAGTTTTGTTGGATAGCTCTCATTTTGCGCTACGGGGACTTACGCCCCCTATAAATTCTGTCGCACCTTCGGCGCTCGATACAATCTCCTAAGTGTTACTGTGGAAAGAGGGTGTGTCAAAAGTCACTTAATAAGCTTTTGACACACCTTTTTTCATTATGACCATAGATCAAATTTGTTCTTCAAAGAATACCCATTATTTGTCCATCTGGTCCAAAATGGGCCATATTGATGATATTGGAAGGGT